>JAJACM010000016.1 GCA_022601545.1 Chlamydiia bacterium
CTTTTGGCTTTGCCGACCCCTCCTATCTTTGAAGCCGCATTCATTGCTCAACTTTCTCAAGTTGAGCGGCTTCATGCGCCACTTCGTTGCTTCAAATCTAGGGGGGCGGCTTTGCCAAATTTCCGATTTTTGCGTTCACTTGAGTATGGTCGTATAGGGTGAATACCCTGAAGGGGAGATATTTCGAAAAGCCCGAAAAAACGAGCTCGCCCTTCATATAAATAAATACACCCCCCTCTTATAAGGGGGGACCCTTATAGGTGATCTTGTATAGGACGGTTCCACCATACTTGCGTGGCTTGTGAAATTGCAGGTTAATGTAGTTATCTGTGACGATCGAACTGCGAGGAGTCGCCTCCACAAAGATAAGGGTTGAGGGGGTGATCAGAGGGCTATTGTCTAAATAGGTGAGAATATGGTCGATAGGGGTGCGATTGTCTTCGTCGAGGTCATTGTAAAGGGGATAAGGCGGGTCGATGGTGATAATGTCAAAGGGTTGGTCGAGGCGAGTGAGTTGGGTGAGGGCATCGGCTTTCCATATGCGAGCTCTATCTTGGACCCCCAGCTTTTCTGCAGACTTCTCCATAGCAATGACAGCGGCTTGGTCCTTATCGATGAAATGGGCCTGGCTGGCACCTCGACTGAGCGCCTCAAAGCCGTTGGCTCCGGTTCCTGCAAAGATGTCGAGGACGCGGGCATTCTCAATGGTTGTTTGAACCATGTCAAAGATCACTTGCCTCACCTTGGTCGAGGTGGGGCGGGTGGCCCCTTGATTTTCTGGAATAAAGAGGGTTCTACCTTTAAATTCTCCACCGCTAATCCGCATACTCACCTCTTGGTTGGCACACAGAGGATACCTCTTTTCAGACTTAATGCCAAGGGGGTTTCAGGCTTAGGTTTTCGGGCAAAAAAAAGCCCGAGAAGACCCGGGCTTTTTTGAAAGTTCTGTCAGAGAGGCTTTTAGCCGACTGACTCATCATAGGATGATTCGTAAACCTTACCATCTGGATCATACACTTTCTTCGTACCGACGATTTGATCGTCTGAGAAGCTTTGAATGATGCGTGGTTTACCATCATTATAATATTTATTGAACTTACCGTGCTTCTTGCCATTGGTATATTCACCTTCAAAGACAAGCACTCCTTTTTCATTCCATGAACGAGATTCGCCATGCAGCTGGCCTCTTACATAGTGATTGACGCTGGCCACCTTACCATCTTGGTAGAAAACCTTTTCCTCACCATGAACGAGGTCTCCTTCAAAAGGAGTCACACGCTGTACTTTTCCATTGTTAAAATACTGCATTGCTTTCCCTTCGCGCTTTCCTTGAACAAAATCCATTTCAAGATGCACTTTTCCATTCGGGTAAAATTGTTGTGCTTTACCACTTGGCATACCGTTATTGTAGTAAGTGCGTGCCACCTTCTTCCCATCTGGAGAGTATTCGAGGAACTCACCATGGAAGCGATTGTTTTTGTAATTACCTGCGCAAGCCTTGACCTTCTCACCCTTCTCATTTGCAGGGTAGTAAGCCTCATAAGGGCCATCCTTCTTATTACTTTCGTAGAAGAAAACAAACTCACGTCCATCTGGAGTGCGGGTAAAGAAGCGTCCTTCTAAACGCCCATTCTCATACCAAGCTTCTTCGATCAAGTTTCCATCTTCTTGCCAGTTAGCCTTCATTCCATTGAGCTTACCATTGTCATAGACAGCGAGCGATTGCACATTGCCATTGGCATAGAAGGTTTTTTGCTCACCGTGAGCCATCCCTTCGCTATTGAAATTGCTCAATGAAATAAGCTGCTCAGCTCCTTTCTCAAGAAGACTTGCTGCAGGGTAAAACTCTTTCTGTTCACCCACCGGCACGCCATTTTTGTAGAACTTGCTAAATGCAAGTTTGCCATCTTCAAACCATCCTTGAATAAGCCCTTCGGGCTGATCATCTTGATAGTAAGCCTTCACACGCATTTTACCATTTTCATGGTAGGAAATGTTGCGGCCATGCTTCTTCCCATTGACAAACTCAATCACTTCTTTTGGATGATCTTTTGAGTAGTTTGAGACAAGTGTTCCATCAGGCATATCATCCACAAAGGTAACTTCGTAAAGGACATGTCCTTTTTCATCCCAAACAGATGACTTACCAATCCGCTTGCCATGGTCATATTTTGCAGAAAGAGAGAGTTTTCCATTTTCATGCCACTCTTTTTGCATGCCGTGCAACTCACCCTCAACATAGCTTCTTGAGATCTTCTGCTTGCCATTTTCATACCATGCAGCTACCTCACCATGAGGAAGGTCATTTTGGAACATCGCTTTATCCGTAAGCGTCCCATTTTCAGCCCAGCGCTTATAAGCCCCTTCTTTCTTTCCATTGACAGTTGTCATACACTTCTTAGGCTTGCCATCAGGGTAGAATTCAAGTGCTTCACCTTCAAGCTCACCATTTTTATAGACAAAGTCATTTTTCAATGAGCCATCTTCATACCACTCTTTGTACTCGCCATCGAGCTGATCATCGACAACATAGTATTGCACAAGTGGAGTTCCTTTTTCGGAATACTCAACGATTGGCTCGAGCAATTCGCCTTTGTTGTCATATTTTGCAACAAAAGAGTACTTGCCATTTTCATGCTTTTTCCAGTGCTTGCCAATTTTCTTGCCATCACGGAATTCCCCTTCACCAAGCAGCTCGCCATTTTCGCTGTAGAACTTATTGATCCCGTGGGATTTTCCATCAACATATTCGACATGTTCTTTTTCATGCCCACTGGCATAATAAATCGCATGAACTCCCTCTGGCTCGCCATTTTTGAAACTGCGAGCAGCAACGAGGTTGTGATCTTCATCATATAAAACACTTGCCGGCTGTCCATCAGTATCATCAAGCCTGCCATCTTTGAAGTACTCAATCGCGCGAACACTCCCATTTTCGTGCCACTGGGTCACTTTCCCTTGCGCTTTTCCTTTCTTATAGACAGCGAAGTGGGCCCGTTTCTTGCCCATGTAATACTGCATCTGTGGTCCATCGAGGAGATCAGAGACGTAATTGGCTTCATGAGCAATCGATCCATCTTCATAAAACTCCATTAACCGCCCTTCTCTACGGCCATGCTGATACTCAACCGCTAGGCGTGTCGCACCATTTGGGTAGACTTCAGCATAGGCTCCATGACAGAGTCCCTGGTCAAAATTGGTCAATTTGATGACGCTTCCATTCTCATCAAAAGTCACAGTCGCCCCATGAGGAACCATTGTTGAATCCCACGCAATTGCTCCTGGAGAGCCTTTCGGCACCACGGTCATGTCTGACTCTTCGCGAATCATCCCATTGTCGAAGTAACAAACCTTTTTGACCGGTACCCGCTCCATCTTGTCGTTCTCTTCAAAGAACAAGATTGTCGCAGCTGCGCCGTTGCTCTCATGAACAGCGGTTATCTGGGTTGTCCACTCGGGGAGCTTCGGTCGCAGTGACACCGGGTATTGCTTTGAGACCATCTCACCTTCATCACCGGCATGGAGTGCTCCGTTGAAGCAAACTGCCGCTAAAATCATACTGTAAATCAAATGTTTTTTCATATGCGTCCGTCCTGGATTTTTCTTGACCGTGGCGATCCTGCCCGGTAGTCGTAGTAAGAGCCTAGGGTAATAAAAATTCCTTTTTCTGTGAAGAACCAATACATAAAAATTCACGCTCTCCCAAAACTCACCACTTTATCAGGGAATTACTCAATGAGAATAGGCTTAAAATTTGACGATGGATGAATATGCAATTCATATTTCTCGTCTCGATCAAAAATGAGAAGGACCACCTGCTCATCAATCCATCCCGTATGCCGAAAATGGAGTGTAAAAGGTTCATTGGGCGTCTCATCAACCAAGGTCAGAGCGCGAATCTGGCTCGCTCGAATGGGACGGAATAGGGTATCGAGCTGGTGAAAGTGGTCTTGCTTGAACCGCTGGTAGACAAGCCCCTTTTTGCTCGGCTGAAGGGTTACCTCAACATCCATATTATAAGTTTTGGCAAGCTCAAAAGAGAGATAAAGGTCTGTAGCGAGCCGATCGAGCTCCCGCCTAAAGCGGTAGTGGCTCACCAGCTCCCATCCTTTATAAGCAAATGCCCCTCCAATAGCCATCAGAATGGTCAAGGAGAGGAGGAGTTCAAGGAGAGTAAATCCCCAACCCTTTTTACTCGTCATCCTCAAAAGCATCTGGGTCTAGATCTTGCTCCAGCGCCACTTCATGCCCAATGTTTTCAGAAACCATCCAGGGGAACCGACCACTAAACTCCCGCTTGGACATGTGCTTCTTATTCGATTGGAACTGGTAGAACCGATTTGAAACCACCCGAATATCTTCACCGCTCTGATCGGCTTCAATTTGATAGGGGTTGCCCCACCCATCGACTAAAAGTTTTTTTGGGTCCTTGATAAAACCCGACCGAGCCAAATATTTTTCTGGCTTCTTCAAAACGGCATCTAACTTTCCCCCTTTGGCAAGCTCAAGTGTCAATACATCATAGATCTGCTTGGCCCCTTGCTCAGTTTTAAAGGCGCGCCCCTCATCCAAGCTTCCCTTCATGCTGATTCCCAAAGCACTTCCAATCAAACCAATAATAAAGATCACCAGCATGATTTCCAACAGAGTAAAATACTTTTTTTTGACAACTTTCATTGCACACCCATGGGCTATTTTTTCCCGCCACGATAGCAGAAATGGGGTTGATAAACAACCACAAAATCACATGAAAGAGCTGACATCTGTCATAGGGAGGAGAACAGCCAAGAGAATAATGGCAATAATAATTCCAAGGACGATCAGCATGACAGGCTGCAAAAGACTGGTAAACTGAGCAAGAGTCTTTTCGAGATCCTCTTCATAGATTTCAGCAATATTGCGCAGCATCCCGGGAGTATCCCCCGCTTCTTCAGCGGTGGAGATCATTCGAATCACTAGCGTGGGGATGAGCTTTGACTGGCCCAACTCACTACTTAATTTCTTTCCTTCAACAAGGCGTTTTTGGGCGCTATCGATAATTGTTTCAAAGCTCGGATGGTTCATCACTTGTTTGGAGAGCTTAAGGGCATCAACAAGAGGAATACCACTTGTGAGAAGGGTAGAGAGTGTACGGCAAAAACGCATCATGATGTTTTGTGTCATTAGCTTCCGAAAGATTGGTACCTTGACCAGCTGTACCTTTAACCAGCTCGACCCTTTTTCACTTTTAAAAAGCCAGATCAAGGTGGCTGCAACAAAAAGTAGAAAGAGACCCATGGCGAGCTTGTGCGATTCCATAAAATAGCTAATCGACAAGATCTTTTGGGTGAGTGGATTGAGATTACGCCCTTCCAAGAGCTCTTTCATCGAGGGGATGAGATAGGTAAATAGAGCAACGAGGACAGCCAAGCTGAAAACTCCTAAAAATGTGGGATAGGTCATCGCCTGAGAGATGAGGTTTTTCAAGCGCTGATCGCGCGCAATGATAATTGAAAGTTCTTTAAAAATCTGGTCGAGGTTGCCACTTTCTTCCGCTGCCCCCACCATCGACACATAGATTTGGTTGAACGATTTGGGATAACACCCAAGCACAGAAGATAAGCTCTTCCCCTGCTTCACTTGATCGGCAATGTCGAGATAGATGGGAAGCACCTTATCACCACTGCTCTTTTCGCAAATTGTCACCAAACTCTCATAAAGGGGAAGGCCTGATCGGAGCAGTTGGTAGACATCGCGAGTGAAGGTTAAAAGCTCTTTTTGGGTCAGCTCGCGTTGTTTGCTCTGTCGCTTCTGGATTTGGATCGAGGTGATCAATAACTTTTGGAGCCGCAGTTTTGATTTTGCCACCTCAATTGAGTCGGCATCGATCACTCCTGCCTGCGCTTTTCCCGCCGCGCTCAACGCTTTGTACTGATAGAGTGGCATGGCTACACCTCCTCATCAAGTGCCCGAGTCACTCGAATCACCTCGCTCGAGGTGGTAATCCCCCGTAAAACAAGCTCTTTTCCATCCGCCCGCAAGGTGGTCATCCCATCACTCCGAGCAATTTTCCCAATTTGATTGCTATCGACTGTTTGAGAGAGGTGGGACTTAATCCCAGAAGACATGAGCATGAGCTCATAAATTCCATGTCGCCCCTTATAGCCGGTATGGTAACACCGCTCACATCCCACCCCTCGGTAAAAGGTTTGATCCTTAAAAGAGGTCACCCCAATTTCCAAACACTCTTCCTCAAGGGGAGAGTAAGACTCAATGCAGTTTTTACAAATCTTTCTCACCAATCGCTGAGCCAATACGCCCAAAATCGAAGAGGAGAGAAGATATGGCTCAATCCCCATGTCAACAAGACGGGTTAGAGCGGACGGAGCATCATTGGTATGAAGGGTACTCAAAACCAGGTGACCTGTTAAGGAGGCTTGAATGGCAATATCTGCTGTCTCCTTATCCCGAATCTCCCCCACCATCACAACATCTGGATCCTGGCGCAAGATGCTGCGCAATCCTCTGGCAAAATTTAGATCAATCTTGGGATTCACCCCAATTTGCGCCATTCCGGCAAACTTATATTCGACCGGATCTTCGATTGTCATAATATTGGTTTCATTCGACTCGACCTCGGTCAAAGCGCTATAGAGAGTGGTGGTCTTACCACTTCCGGTAGGCCCTGTGACTAAAACTATTCCCTGGCTTTGTTTGAGCTGCTTGCGAAATTGCGCCAGCACACCCTCTCCCATTCCAATTTGATTCAGACCCACTGAGATATTGGTCCGATCGAGAATCCGCATCACAATACGCTCGCCAAATACAACCGGAATCGTACTCACCCGGAAATCGATCGAGCGACCCACCATTCGGAGCTTGATTCGCCCATCTTGGGGAAGTCTGTGCTCAGCAATATCGAGCTTGGCAATCACCTTAATCCGAGTTACCAATTCATTTTGCAACTCGCGAGGAGGGGTATGCTTCAATTGTAAAACACCATCAATGCGAAAACGGACCCGCAATCCATTGTCCACCGGCTCAAAGTGAATATCGGAAGCGCTTTGCTCGAGTGCTTGGATAATAATTGTGTTAAAAAGGCCAATCACCTCCGAGTCGCTCCGCTGCTCAAGCAGATCGTACTCATTCTCATCCTCAACTGTTGCCACTTCCCCTTGAGTCGCATTCAGCCCCATAAAATACTCGTTTGCTTCCTCGCTGCTCTGTCGGTAACACCGCTCAATGGCCATATCGATTTCAGCTTTTGTGCAAAGCACCTCGGAAATAGGCCCCGCCAACATATGGCGCACCTCTTCTACCACCCCTAAATTGCCCAAGTCACAAATGGCAACGTGAATCACCCCCCCCACTTCTTCAACAGGCAATATCGAGTGTTCTTTTGCAAAGGCATAGGGGATCAGGCGAGTTCGCGCCTCAACAAATGGGGACGCCATCAAGCTTGTCATCATCGGAATCCCATATTTCTTCGACTGGGCGGCTAAGTGATCACTATCGCTAATGAGCTGAACAATTGTATTATTAGTAGTAGGAGTTGTCATTTTCCACCTTTCCAAACAAGAGTCGAATCGATTGACTAAAGAGTTTTGCATGCTCTTTTTTTCTCGCCTCAGAAAGACATTTCAAAAAGTCCGGGAGGTCCCCTGGTCGAGCGCACAACATCTCATCCCGAATTTTTTCCAAATCCTCCTTTGGATTTTGCACCACGCGCGGGGTAATGAAGATAAACATCTCAGTCAGTTGATCATCCATTACAGACGTCCCAAAAAACTTCCCAATGCCGGGCAGTTCACCCAAAAATGGGATCTTCTCAGTAATATCATTGCCCACTTTGCGGCGCAACCCGCCCAAAATGACCGTCTGCCCATTGGGGATACGCACCAAGTTCTCTACGTGGCGACGATTGACATTCGGCCGATCCTGTACATCACTCTTGATGGTGTCGAATGTCACATTCGACTCCAAGGTGATCATCGTATCGTCGTGGAGCGAATCAAGCTCAGGCTCGTGAATTGTCGGAGTCAGAACCAGGGTAATCCCGTACTGCGCCCGCGTGTAGGACTTCTCAAAAACGATCCCCTTGTTCGAATCCATGGGGGCCGCCCCATTATTGATCGAAATCTCATCCACAATCGAAATGGTCGCCGGCGTCTGATTGACAGTTGTAATCGATGGCGATGCGTTCACCCGCACATCATCTTGATTCATCAAGAAATTATAGGTAATGTCAAAAGCTGGAAACGCCTTGCTCTTTGCCCGAGAGACGAAAAACTCAAACAATCCCCGCATCCTACCCTTTGTCGAGCCATCAAAGGCAATTCCCATCTCATGATTGCCCGAAGCATTAGATCCCAATTTCAATACATTGAGACCAAATGTATTCCGATTGTGAATTCGCTTCTCGCAAAGCAACACCTCAATCTCAACCATCTTCTTTGGTAAGTCGAGTCGCTTGAGAATATCTTTGAGCTTATCAACCGTGTCCTTGCGAACCACCATTAACAGCTGCCCAGTCTTGGGATAGGGAATAAAATGCTTGGACTTTGGATCCTTCTGCGCCGCTTGAATCTTTCCCAGCTGTGCCGAGCAAGGCTCGACTACTTTGTGCCCCTGATAGGGATACATATCAGCAGGAGGCAGATCTGATTCGGGATTAATATTTTGATTAATCTCGATGTCTGGGCTGGGGGGAACCGGGTCCCCGCTTTCAAGCGCTTTCCGATTTTCCCCATCTAAATTGGAATGGACAAGCGACTCATAGACCCGTTCGAGAACTTCGGCCAGCTCAACTGGATCGCTATTGCGCACTTGGTACCAATAGACCACCGTTTCACTCGGAGGCTCTACCTGTCCCTCCGTTTCGCGCAACTTCTCCTCTGCCCTAGAGACTGTCTCAGAAGGGCCCACCAAAATAATCACATTTTCTTGCGCTAGGGGCAAAATGCTCAGCTCACACCCACCTTTAGGCATATACGAGCGATTACAATCGGCCAATTGGCCAAAGAAGCAAGAGAGCAAATTCTTTGCTTCATCGTAATTCATCCGAGTAAGGCTCAAAACCTTGGCCACCTTCTCATTCTCATCTTCCCATACATTGTTGTGCAAGATGAGCAACTTCTTCACCTCTTCCTTTTCTCCACAGATGGCAATTTTCTGCCCTACCTGATAGATAAAGGAGCGCTTCGGATCCCGAAAACGCTCAAAGAAATAGAAAGCGGGTTTAATATGCTCCACATTTGGGGAGAATACATAAATCAACCGCGTATGAGGAGGGAGACGATCGAGATCTCTTTCCTGACTCACAATGGACGAGACCGAGAGAAGATCTGATTTGAGCAAATAGAGTTGGCGCAGATATGAGTTCATCTGCTTATACCCAATCCCATTTTGCATCAAAATCAACTCAATCAGCGAATTCCACGACTCACGGGGAATGGGAAGAGAAGAGTGGAGCTGCAACTTCATCGAAGCAATCTCAGGAGGAATGACGTAGAGATAATCAGCCCCTCCATACTCCATCACTAACTGAGAAAGGGTAATTTCATCATGTTCCCAGAGGGCATACCCCTCATCTTGGCTTTTCCCCTCTTTCACAGCCTGTTCGTGCCATCGGCTCTCCAGACTCGCCAACTCGGCTTTTAAATCATTAATTTCTGTAAGAAGCTCGCGGTATTCGTCCTCATCAGACTCAGCCAAGGGGATCTCATCAATCGTTTGGTATTTGGCCGCAAGCTCCCGACGCACCTTCATCAGTTCGCTGTTGAATGCCTGTGTATATTCTTTGAGCGAATCAGACTCATCAATCCCTTCGCCCACCAGCTGGGAGAGTTTCTCCTCGAGCGTGAGCGCAGCACTGACCGGCAGTCCAAACAAGACCCATGTGCTGATAAAAAAGATTGAAGTCCATTTACCGATCAAGCCATTTACTCCTAAACTGACACTTATATTTCGCGAGTTCCAATTCCATTCCGGTCAATACTACCGGAAAGCCCCTTTTTTTTCTTCAGAAAGTCGATACTTTTTACCTGCCCCTCATTGATCGGCAATTCAATCTGTTTAAATGAAGTACGCGATTCATTAAAAATAAACCCCGTAAAATAAGTCAGCTCATCAACTTTCTTCAAACCATCAAAAATAAGTAAATACCCTTTCTTTTTAAACTTGAGGATATCCAATAATTCATCTGTCTTCTTCACATTCGATATCGATTTGTCGGTTAAAAAGATCCAATCTCCCGCCTTAAATGCAAAATTCTTTCCCTCAAACTGGCACGAAATGGATGAATGTGTCCTCGGATGAATATTGGAAAGGAGCTTTTGGGTGTTGAGGCTAATCATACCCCCTGACTCAACATTCTTTTCAATCACCTCATGCACTGTCCCAGTTGGATCCCAGAGTGAAATTTTTACGCGCCCACCCTCAATTGGCCCTACATGAGCCAAATACCCCTCATCCCGACCAATGACCCACTTCCCCTCGCCATTGAGCACAAAATGGTCATCGTTTGAAATAAATTGGTATGTGCTGCACTCATCGCAACAATTGATCACGCGGGGCCGACCTTTGAGCTCGCTAAAGGCACCCCCTCCCCACACCTCAATTAACTGATCGGGGGGATAAATCTTCAAATGATCGAGCGCCTTCTTGGCCTGCCGAAAGCCAGCCATATCGACATAATCCCCTTGTGAGGGGGACAAATTGACCCGACATACCTGGTTAGGCTCGGTTTCAAATCCCAGGTCTTTCATCGAAAGTTGCAGTTCAATCCCTAATTGAGCCGCCTGGCCCTCTCGTATTTGCAAAACAAGGGGGGTTTCTTCAGCAGAAATGCGAACTTTCGACTCCCCTCCCTCTTTTTCCAAACGGAGAAAGTATTTCTCCCCCTTATCTAGGTAGAGCAAATCGCGACTGCCCGGCATGACAATTCCAAATCTCCCCTGGCCAAACCTCCCCTGGCTCATCTTGTGGTCCATCTTGCGATCTGGGCGGGTATTTTCTCCCACGAAAGTGACGTCGTTGCAAAATAAATTGAGCGGGACGCGACACTTTCCCTTGGTCCCCATCCAAAACTCTTCTGTGACTGCCATTTCTTTGCGATCACTTGAGAACATGGGCTCCCTGACGCGCTTTTTCGCAGCAGGCGCGTAGGCGGTGTGGACCGATTTTCCGGGGTCAAATGCCTCGAAAAAAATCCACGCAGAAAAGATCCCCACAGAAATAATCAAGAGGCCAAAGCTTAGCCAAAAGTTCCTGTAGAGCTGACTCACAACGAAGTTTTTCTCAATCACACAGTGCGAATACCTCCGTATCTACTCGCGAAAATTTACCAAATATAGTCCGATAGCAAGTTACTATATAAGTTCTATCAACCATACCCTACCCCCCCAAATAATTCCAACCAAAACCTTTGAGTGTTTTACAGGGATGGGCGAGCTCGTTTTTTCGGGCCCTTCACACCATGACCCCCTCCGGTGTATCCGTACATACTACTGGAGGGGGTCAGGCTGCAAAGGACTGCGAAAAAGCCAAGCTCGTCTGAGGGGGTCTCCTGCTGGCTTTTGCAACTGCCAGGGGCAGCACAAAATCCGCATAGGAGTACCCGCCTCAGATTCCCCACTAATATATATGGGGTTGCTTTATTGCTTTTGTGGGTTGCGTTGGGTTCCCCTTCAATCACGCGCCCTATAGGCCGCTCGATCTTCGGGTGGGGGGCGCATCTTGCCGAAGGCAATCTGCGCCTTTGTAAATGAATAGCAATGTGCGATTTTTGGAAAAAATTTTAGTGGGTAAGGTTTGACTCCTATGAGGATCTGTTGGGGGCGGGATAGATTTAATCTATTCTTAAGGTGTTGTTTTTAATTAGCTTTTATTTGGGGAATTATTCTTTTGTTAAAACTGGGGTGACGAAAAATGTGTGCATCGTTAGTATGCGGATTTATGGGAAACTGGCTGCAATGGGCCTGGGGCGGTGTGATTAAGATTGGTTTGCCGGTGGTGGCTGTCTATCACATTGTCTCGATGAGTGTCTTTATCAATACGGCATCAATTGAGGCGATCGGCATGGAGCGGATCGCAAATCACGTTCTTGCCCCTGCACACTATTTGATGGCAGCTCGCGAAGTGGCGAGCTTAAAGGATCAGCCGGGCCACTATCAGTTTACTCCGCGATTTAACTATGACCACTATTATGTTCTAAATACAGCAGTTTCTATTCTTTCTTTTCCGGGAAGTATGATCAATGGGATGTTAATTAAGGGAACGGCTCTTTTTGATAAGGAATCGCAAAAACGGTATATGGCCATTAACCACTATTTGCAATCGACGAGGGTGTTTTCAAACAATGGTTACTATGCATCGATTGGAATGGATGTGAGTGAGCCGGCAGAAGATGCATGGCTGGTCTCTGATATTTATCCGCGAGATGTGGATGCGGTTGATCATTTGAAGGACCAAAAAGAGGCCCTAAAAGAGATGATGGCCCTTTTAAAAAAGCACGACATTGTCCATTGGGTCAATTGCGGCACTTGCTTAGGGGTTTATCGCCACCAAGGGGTGATTCCTTGGGATGAGGATATTGACCTGGCCATTCTCCAACCAGATTTTGACAATGTGATGCGGGCGCTCAATGAGCTGCCAAAGGAGAAATATTGGGTGCAAGACTGGTCCCATCGATCTCGCCCAAACTCGTATATTCGAGTCTATATTCGGGAGACAAACTCTCACATTGACATTTTCCACTTCTCAATTCAACCCGAGGAGCAGACGATCAGTTCTATTCTCTCATATGAGACTAGCTGGTTTATGCCGGAGCGGTGGAAGAAAAAAGAGCGCAAACTCACGGTTGCAACGCCTTTTGAGACAGTCTTTCCCCTAAGGCGGGCACTGTTTGATGGGATTGAGGTATATGTTCCCAACCACACAAAAGAATATCTGCAAATGCGTTATGGACAAGACTTGCGTCCAGCACGGGTTTTTAATCCTGTGACAAAAGCCTACGAAAAAGACCTCTCACATCCCTACTGGGAATTTGCCACCAAATAGCCCGATCAGGTATACTCTCGAGTCTTATGGGAAACGTGATCCAATGGGCATGGTCGTGCCTGATAAAATTTGGCCTTCCAATCGTTGCACTCTACCACTCACTGACGATGAGCCTCTTTGTTAACGCCGCAGCTCCTCCGGTAAACCAGGCCGAACGGGTGGCAAATGTACTACTCGCCCCCACTCAATATCTCCTTGCAGGCAAGCGCCTCACCCCGGATAGAGAAGACCCCACCCACTTTGACCACTCCCTCCGATTTAATTACACACCCCATTTTATTCTCAACACAACCGTTTCCACCCTTTCGTTTTCGGGGAGCTTAATTAATGGCCTCCTCTTTAAGGGAATTGCCCTTCTGGGCCCAAAAGCACGCGCTCAATATCGCTCGATTATTGCAGATCGCCACTCCCTATCCCCCACTCACTCTCTTGCTGATTGTCTCTGTGAGGATTGGCTTGAATCGACTATTTACTCCCGCGATGAAGGAGCTAAAGCCCATCTTCAAGAGCAAAAGGAAGGTCTTGCAGCCATTACAACACTATTGAAGGCGCACGACATCATTCACTGGGTCGATTGCGGAACATGCCTTGGTACCTATCGCCACCGGGGGATCATCCCATGGGATGAAGATATCGACCTCGCAGTTATTCAAGACGATTTTGACAATGTGCTCCGCATCCTATCTAAACTTCCCAAAGATCAATTTGTGGTTCAAGACTGGTCAGGGAGATCCTCCCCAAAGTCCTATATTCGAGTCTATGTTAAAAATGCCAACTGGCATATCGATATCTATCACTTCCATTTTGATCCTAAAAATCAAGAACTTGCATCTATCCTCGCATATGAGGAGTCCCTTTTTCTTTCTGAAAAATGGAAAGCCAATGAGCGAAAATTTACTGTCGCGACTCCCTACTCCACCATCTTTCCACTCAAAAGGGCCTTGTTCGATGGACTCGAGGTGTTTGTTCCAAACCAAACCGAAGCCTATCTCCAAATGCGCTATGGGAAAGACCTTAGGCCCGCCAAAGTCTATAATGCCATTTCAGGAGTCTATGAAAAGGACCTAAGCCACCCTTATTGGGATTGAATTAATTAAGTTAATCTACATTTTCTTTCTAAATTAATTGATTTTAATTAGTAGCGGCAATAGGTTGAGAAAAAAGGGAATTATGTGGAGTGCCCAAAGGGGACTGAATCCACATAACTCAATAACTTAGACCGATTTAGATAAGGATGAGGTGGCTATGGCGCCGAATAACGATAAAAAGTCTGGATTTTCAATGGGTGAAATCGAGGAAATGACACGAGCCTATCAGGTGAGTATTGCCTGGAGTGTAGTGGTTATCTTGGCTTGTATCTTCACATTGGCATGGGGCCACTATGCGTGGTCGATCATTCTTTGGACAATTACCACAGTCGTCGGTCTCTTCTTTAATAAGGGAGTCGAAAAGATCACCGAAGGAGTGCATAAGTTTCTTCATAAACAGGAAATGATCACTAAAATTGCACTCTTTTGTCTAGGAATCATCATCTCGATCTTCCTTGCCCCAGCAATTTTTGCCCTTCTAGGATTTGGATCTGGTACTGCTCTTGTCTACGGCTGCTGCGGTGAATGCAACCACGCACCCAAAGAAACCGAAGAGAAGAAAGAAGATCACCCCTTTAACCACCCCGAAGAGTCCCATCACGACGATCATTCAAACGACGACGATGATGACAACCACTTCGACATTGGTGGCGGCGATCAAAAAGGGTAGATCAGCTCAGCGACTAAGGGTTTGTTTTTAGATACTTGATGCGCATCTGGACATAGTCCATTAGCCCCACTTTGCCCGATTCAAAGTGATTCGAGAATTGAGCAAGCCCCTGCTTCATCGAAACAAGCGTATCCCCATTCCCCTGCGAGGGGGACGTGACATACTTCTCCAACTCCTCAAGCGCTGCCAACTCTTCCTCAAACTGTCCCAGTTCCCGATGCAAACTGGCAATGCGGAAAAGGTTGAAGGCAAAAAGGATCGCCCCATACCCTCCTTGTGAGGTGGTAATCGCTCGATTCTTCTTCATATCACCTTGCAAACCCACCGAGCGCTTGAGCGCCTCATCATAATTCTTTTCCAATACCAACAAGGTATTTTGAGAAAAATCCTGATAGAATGAGTGGTTAAACTTCACCCGCTTGAGCATATCACTTCCAAACCGCTGGGCCTCATCCACTCGGCCATCGGCAATGAGCATCTGCCCAATTTGCCCTTCGGCGCCCCCTTTGGTCTCAGGATATCGATCAAACATCTCGCTAATTCCCGATAAAGCTCCTGGTAAAGCCTTCGGATCACTCAATACACGCGCCAATTCCTGCTGTGCCTTTAAATGATCAAAGAAAAAACGAGATTCCCGCTTAAGCCAAGTCGTAACAAGCATGGCAAAAGCAATCACAAACAAAATCCCCGTGCTAATCTGATACCGATAGCGCCACAGCTTAATCGAAAGATCATTCTCAGGTGTATTCTTATTCTGTCTGGGGAATTCTACTTGCATAGTTCGAGCCCTTTTTAACCCAGTATTAAAGCAAGCAAACACTTTAGATGCAACCGTTTATTTGAAAAACTACCCCTTGGGCTCGCCACCCTCGTCCCGTGGGGGCTCGGTCGGCGAAGAAGAGGACTCATTCTGTGGAGGTGGCGGCTCAGCGGACTGGGAATCCGAAGAAGAAGACTCATCGGTTGATGGTGGCTCGGCGGGCGGCTCAGAAGGAGGCTCTGGTGGGGGCTCGAGCTCCTTTTCGCCTGACTCCTCGGGCGGTTGCTCGGGTGGGGGAGCAGAGGCGAGGTATTCGGCACGTTGTTTTTCGAGTTGCTTTTCGAGGGAGATGGTTTTGGAGGTGCCGACGGAGCGGAGGGAGAGAGCGTTGACGACGACACTGAGGGAGCTAAGGGACATGGCGATGGCGGCGATCATGGGGTTGAGGAGGCCGAAGGCGGCGACGGGGATGGCGATGATGTTGTAGATGAAGGCGAGGAAGATGTTTTGCTTGAGTTTGCGGCGGGAGAGTTTTCCGAGGTGAATGACGTCGAGGACTGTATTGAGCTCGTGGCGCATGAGGCCGATGCCCGCTGAGTCCATTGCTAAGTCGGTGCCGGAAAAGACGGCCATGCCCACATCGGCCACCTTAAGGGCAGGAGCGTCGTTTGTTCCATCACCCATGACGGCAACTGTTTGCTTTTCCCCCATATGTTCTTGGACAACGCGCAATTTCTCCTCTGGGGTCTGTTCGGCATAGTATTCTTCGATTTGGAGCTTTTCGGCAAGGCGCTTAACAACTCCCTCTTTGTCCCCGCTTAAGATGACGCTTTTGATCCCTTTTTTCTTGAGGTGAGCGACGGTTTCGGGCGCATCTTCTTTCATTTTATCTTCGATTTGGATGATGGTGGGGGGATTGCCCGAGTGATCGGCAAATAGCACTTGGGTGAGATCGCCTGCGGGTGGGGGTTCGATCTGGGTGTGTTCTTGAATAAAGTGTCCCGATCCGAGATAGTATTCTTGTCCATCAAGGGTTCCTTTTACCCCTTTGCCCGCAGTTTCGGCGACTTGATCGATGGCGGGGGGATTTTCAATTGTCTCTTCGAGGTGTTTGGCGATGGCTTGGCTGATGGGGTGTGTGGAGGCTTTAGCAAGGGAGTATAGGCGCCCTGCCCCATCGGGAGCAAGGGGTGGTTGGATATCGACCACTTCGGGCTTGCCAATGGTAAGTGTCCCGGTCTTATCAAAGATCATCACATTCGTTTTCCCAGCCATTTCCAAACTGCCAAAATCTTTGACGAGTATGCCAATTCGCGCCGCGCGCGAGGCTGAAACCATAATCACCATGGGAGTGGCAAGGCCGATTGCGCAAGGGCAGGCAATGATAAGAACGGCAACTGCCGCGATTAATCCAAAGGCAGCCTTGTGGGCAATCAATGTCCAAAGGAGCCAGGTCAACAGGCTCAATGAGAGTACGGTCAAAATAAATGGCTTGGAGACTTGATCAATAAGGGTTTTGGAGATTCCCTTATACTTTTGTGCCTCGTCGATCAGCTCAACCATTTTGCTGAGCAAGCTTTCCTGGGGAAGCTTCTGCACTTCAATTTCAATATACCCTTGGACAATAATTGTTCCTGCAAAAACTAAAATGCCTTTTTCTTTGGCAACAGGTACCGGCTCTCCAGTGAGGAGCGACTCATCAATGGCTGCCTCCCCAGTGACTACGATCCCATCTACGGGAACGTGCTCACCCAAACGGACAATCACAACATCTTTGACTGCTACTTGGTCGATGGGGATTGTCTCTTTTAGCCCATTGCGGATCACTGTTGCATAAAGCGACTGCATATTCACAAGGGCTTTCATATCTTTTCGTGCGCGCGATTTGGCAAAGTTTTCCATATATTTGCCGAGCAATACAAAAGCAATGATGACAGCAGAGGTTTCAAAGTAGAAATGGCGAGGCTCCCCATCTGCAAGCTGGAGAAAGTAATTCACTAAGCTATAGACATATGCAACACTCGTTCCAATCGCAACAAGGAGATCCATGTTTGCGCTTTTATGTAGAAGCCCTTTGATCGCCCCCTTATAAAAGAGATAGCCACCTACAACCTGAACGATGGTGGCGAGAATCGCCTGCCAAAGAGGGGGCATTAGGGCCCCTGTGGCAAGCTCGACAAACATGGAGATGAGAAGGGGAAGAGCCCCTAAAATCGAGACAACAAGGGCAAAGGTAAGCCACATGAGCGAGCGGTCCACCGTCCCACTTGTTTTACGCAACTTATGGACGGGATGGGCAGTGTAGCCCATTTCAGCAATTTTTCCAGTCATTTGATCGAGGTTAGTTTTGGATGGATCAAATTGTAAATCAACCCGTTCGGTGGCAAAGTTGACTTCAACTGATTTTACGCCGTCGATCTGGCTCAATCCAGACTTGATTTGGGAGGTACAGCTCGCACACTCCATCCCAACAATTGTAAATGCCTGTTTTTCTAGCCCTTCTTCAGCCACTCTTTACCCACCAAACTTCTGGCCACCTGGCGATGTCCGGAACAAAAGGGTAACGCTGTTATCTGATCGGTTTCCACCCACTCGTACCCCGGCACCAAAGTTTTTTCCGTTGCTTCATAAATTGTTGGAAAC
Source organism: Chlamydiia bacterium (assembly GCA_022601545.1). Lineage (GTDB taxonomy): Bacteria > Chlamydiota > Chlamydiia > Chlamydiales > JAJACM01 > JAJACM01. The sequence goes on from JAJACM010000016.1 coordinate 18,200, forward strand.
AGATGGGCTTGATAGCGGGTAAATGTATGGGAAACCCGCTCCATGGAAAATTTCAGTGTCAGATCAAGCCCAAGCAAGGATTGAAATTGACCGGTGAAATTTGACTTATCAGACTGATTTTCACTCCCTTCTAGATAGGGAAACTGCCATAAGTCTGCCATCAGAGCACCCTTCTGCTCCTTTCGGACTAACACATAGCAATCAAAGGTTATACACGCAAGCATCCGATAGAGAAACACTACCTTTTGCCGCGCTCCCCGCTTGGGAAGCTCTACCTCTCGTCCATCGGCATAAGCAACACAAGATAAGGCAAGGGGACAAGCATGACAGGCAGGGGTCTTTTTACAAACAAGCGCCCCCAGCTCGATGAGCGCCTCTGAAAAGACCCACCCCTTCTCTACTGGAAGTCGCTTTTTTACCTCCTCACGAATTTCCATGAGGTGCTTAGCCTTGGTAATCTCTTTTTCATAGCCAATATAGCGCGCCATCACCCGCGCCACATTCCCATCAACAGCTGGGACCGGCTTATGGAAGGCAAAATTGAGGATTGCTCCGGCCGTATAGTGGCCAATCCCAGGGGCTTGGATCAAAGCTTGATAGTCTGGAGGGATCTCTCCTCCAAACTTTTCAACAAAATATTTTGCCCCTTTGTGGAGATTGCGGGCGCGGGAGTAGTAACCAAGCCCTTCAAAACACTTAATTACCTCATCAACAGGCGCCTCTGCAAGTTCCTTGACTGAAGGGAACTGCGCCATCCACCGCTCAAAGTAGGGGATGACCACGCTCACCTGTGTCTGTTGAAGCATAACTTCCGAAATCCATACCCGATAAGGAGTTGCTACTTCCCGCCAGGGCATGTGACGCCGATTCAACTCAAACCATTCGATTAATTCATCCATAGCGATAGGAGAATACCTTATCTCTCTTTTTCACTAAACCAAAATTCCCCAATCCAGTATGCTAAAACCATGAGTATAGAACACCATTCCAGTAAGCTCTCAGACCTTTTAGAAGAAGAGATTAAGGTCAAAACAGAGCTTCTCTCCCACCTCTCCTACGAGGCAAACGCCCCCTATAGTGATGAAAAAATTAGCGATTTGTACAAGCAAGCTAAAGTGCTCGAAGAAAAAAAGTTTGCGACGCTCAAAAATCTCTTTTACTTAGAAAAAATTCTCCCCGCTGATGATGAAGACTTCCTCTCCCAAATCAAACAAGAGTGCACCCACCTTGAAGCACAAACCGATATCA
>JAJACM010000017.1 GCA_022601545.1 Chlamydiia bacterium
ATCCCAGTTAGCCTTATGCGAGCTGCCGCCCCCACCCTCGCGGAAGATTGGATATGGGCTTTAGCCCATGTGCAAATTTTCGGATAGAAGGGAGGATTGGGTTAGGTTTGTGGGGGTTTGTTTTCAGGAGAGATGTCTGGAAGGTTTTGTGGGGGAGGGGGAGTGTCGATTTTGGGTTCAGTTTCAGGGATGTCGAGGGGTGGGGGTGTGGCTTCGAGCTCTTCGATGGAGGCGGGGTCGATTTCGGTGAGCTTACCTGTGGCACCGCCAGAGGGGATGAAGGGCTCTTTATTGGACTTGGACGGGAGGCGGTAGAAGAAGGCGCGATAGATGCCGTAGAGGGAGAAGAGGCCAGCAAAGACGGCGGCGTAGAGGAAGAGTCCTTTGGGGTTGGTATATTCCATGAAGATGGGGGAGAGGAGGGGACCGATGATGCATCCCACTCCATAGATGATGAGGGCAGCGCAGGTGACGCTGGTAATGCCGGCGCTGGAGAAGAAGTCACAACAGTAGGTGATCGAGAGGGGGTAGAGGGTGAAGGAAAATCCACCGAATAGAAAGAGGAGGATGAGAAGGACCCAGAAAGGGATGGCGGGGGCGATGAAGAGGATGACACAGGTGCCAGTGAGAGTGAGTGCGGTGCCGATGATCACTTTGCGGCGGTCGAGAAGGTCAGATAAGTGTCCGAGAGGCCATTGAAGGGAGAGGCCACCAAAGATGGTCACCCCCATGATGAGTGAGATTTGGAAAGGGGTAAAGTGACTGAGTTCTCCAAATACGGGGCCCATCGCATAGAATGAGCCGAGCACCATGCCGGCTACAAGGTTACCCATAAATCCAAGGGGAGTTTTGCGCAGGACATACCAGATGTTGACAAATTCGTTGTGGGTGAGGGTGGGGGCGGCAGCTCGCATAAGGCTAACTGGGATGACAGAAAGAGAGCAGAAAAAAACCGCAATGCCAAAAGCGGCAAATGATCGTAAGTCGATCACACTGAGGAAAAACTGGCCGCTTGCTTGAGCAAGGTAGAGGGCAATCATGTAAAGAGAAAGCACTTTTCCCCGCGTTTCAGGGGAAGAGAGTAAAAGGAGCCAGCTTTCGATCACAATAAATAGTCCCGCTGTGGCAAATCCGGCCACAAAGCGGAAAACAAGCCAAATGTAGGGATCTAAGAATAGCCCCTGCAAGATTGTCAAAGAAGCCATAACTGAAGCGAATAGGGCAAAGGCGCGGATATGGCCAATGCGCCGAATAAGGGGCTCAACTCGGAGCGCTCCTGTCATCATTCCCGCATAAAAGCCGGCATAGACAAACCCGGTAATGATCCCTTTATGTCCTTCCATAGTGAGGCGGACACTTACATAAGTGTTGAAAAAACTTGTTCCCAACATAATTAGCACAAGGCTAACGAGGGGAGCGCTGGTCTGTCTGATCATCCCTTTCATGCAATAATCCTATCAAAAGACCGACTAGAGGAATCTTGACTCCAATATTTGTAGACTAGCTCAGACTACTTTAATTGCAAGGAGATTTTCCCCTCCGCTCCTGCCGAAACAGTCACGGTGGATCCAGGCAAAATCTTACCACTAATGAGCTCTTTTGCCATAGGATTAACTACACAATTTTGAAGAACCCTTTTTAGCGGCCTTGCGCCAAAGGCTGGGTCGTACCCCCTATCGGCTAAAAGGGTGATGGCAGAGGGTTCAAACTCGAGTGTGACATCCTTTGTTTGGAGTCGTTGTTTAATCTCTTCGAGTTGAATTTCTACAATTCCGGAGAGGGTCTCTTTTGAGAGGGGGGCAAATGGGATGATGTCGTCGAGGCGGTTGAGGAATTCCGGGCGGAAATGCGCTTTAAGGAGGGGGTCAATCACCTCTCGGAGTGCATCGGTATCCACTTTTTCTTCTTTTGCAATCGCCTCTTGCACCTCTTGTGAGGCAATATTGGATGTCATGATGAATATGGCATTTTTGCAATTGACCACACGCCCCTTGCTATCGGTAAGCCGACCATCGTCGAGAACTTGGAGAAGGATGTTAAACACATCGGGGTGGGCTTTTTCCACCTCATCTAGCAAGACAACAGAATAGGGTTTGCGACGAAGAGCTTCAGTGAGTTGTCCCCCTTCATCATACCCCACATATCCCGGAGGGGCTCCAATGAGCCGGGAGGTGCTATGCCTATCCATATATTCAGACATATCAATGCGCACCAGCGCTTCTTCCTGGTCAAACAATTCGATGGCAAGCGCTTTAGCCACCTGAGTCTTTCCAACACCCGTGGGGCCGACAAAGAGAAATGAGGCAATTGGCTGATCGGGATTGGATAGCCCCGCGCGGCTTCTTCGAATCGCCTCAGCAACTGATGTGACAGCGGCATCTTGACTCACTACCCGTTTATGAAGGGCATCTTCCAATCCAAGGAGCTTTTCAGCTTCGGCTTCCACCATCCGATCGATCGGAATTCCGGTCCATTTGGACACCACTTGGGCAATTAAAGCCTCATCTACCTCTTCAGCCAACAACCGATTGGGAAGATCTTGGAGTTGTTTTTGGGCCTCTTGAAGTTCTTCAGTGAGTCTAGGCAGTGTGCTATAGCGCAGTTCGGCCACTTCGTTGTAGTTGGAGCTCCTCTCGGCCTCTTCTTCTTTTGCCCGGAGCTGCTCAATTTCACTCTTTTTTGCCTTCACAGTCTGGAAAATTTTAAGCTCTTGATTCCATTGCTCGGTGAGTTTGGCAAGATCTTCCTTGGCTTCGGCAATTTTCTTGTCGAGGTGATCATCTCCTTTTTTCTCTTTTTTTTGCGCCTCTTTTTGCACCATCAAAGAGCTGAGATACTTTTCCTTTGAGTCAATCACCATGGGGCGGGAATCCATCTGCAGGCGGACCAAGCTTGCTGCCTCATCAATAAGATCAATAGACTTATCGGGAAGAAATCGGTCGGTAATATAGCGGTGAGAATAGATGACACTCTTGCGAATCGCCTCATCAGTAATGCGCACATTATGGAAAATCTCATACCGCTCGCGCAGCCCAAACATAATTGTAATCGCATCCTCGATGGAGGGTTCATCGACCATGACCGGCTGAAAGCGGCGCTCTAAAGCTGCATCTTTTTCGATATACTTTTGATACTCATTCAGCGTTGTGGCTCCAATACAACTCACCGATCCTCGAGCAAGTGCCGGTTTGAGCAAGTTAGCAGCATCCATCGAGCCTTCGGTGGCGCCAGCTCCGACTAACGTATGCACCTCATCAATGAATAAAATCACCCCACCAGCACTCTCTTCAACTTCCTTGAGAATCCCTTTCAACCGCTCTTCAAACTCACCCCGAAATTTTGTCCCCGCCACTAGCGTGCCCATATCGAGTGTCACCACCGTCTTATCGCGCAAAATCTCAGGGACATCTTCCTGGACAATCCGGACCGCAAGCCCCTCAGCAATCGCCGTCTTACCCACACCTGGCTCTCCAATCAGCACTGGGTTATTCTTCGTCCGCCTCGATAAGATTTGCATCACCCGACGGATCTCCTCATCTCTTCCAATCACAGGATCGAGCTTCCCCTCCCTCACCAAGAGGTTGAGGTTCTTACAATACTTGGCAATCGCATCAAAGTTATCATCACCTGATGGGGAGGTCACCTTGCGCCCCTTGCGTATGCGGGAGGCCGCCTCCTCCACCTGCTTTAGGGTCTTACCCGTATTTTGAATCCAACTCTTATATGGTTCAATCGCATGCTTCCAAAGCTCAATGTAGAAATGGTCCGCTGCAATATACTCATCCCCATCCTTCTTGGAGCGCGCTTGACACGCGCGAATCACCTGTTGTAAATTGGAGCTCATCTGAGGCTCAGCATCATCCCCTGCAAAGGTGGGCAGACGCCCAATCGCACTAGTCAACTCTTCAACCAATCCAGTCGGATCCAAGTCCAATGCCTTCGAAATCGTAGCAAAGTAGCCCGCATCATCCGTATAGAATATATACAGAAGATGCGCCTGCGTTAGTTCGGTATTTCCCCGCTCCTTGGTCAAAGAAAACGCCTCTTCAAGAGCTTGTCGAACAGAGTCTGTAAACTGTGGTTGTGCACTCATATTGGTCTCCAAATTCCGCCCACATTCTACTTCAACAAAGTCCCTTTGTCAAGCCACCTTATTTAGCCGATAAACCCCATACGCCAGCTGCAACCCCAAGAGTGATGGCTGCAATTGATAACATAATGTCATTTTGGGATTCACGTTTTTCGCTGCGAATATAGGCATCCTTATCCTCAGTGGTTACGATGAATGGATTAGCTCGTTCTGGTGGGTGCACTTCAAATCCCTCTTCCCGCTTGACAATTTTCCCAAATATTGTGAGAGATGTCCCTGGCTTAAAACCTTCATTCTTGATGATGTACTGTGGAGCATCCTGGTTAACGCCCAACCCGAGTCTAGTTAGCTCCAGTTCTGCCTCAATTGGTTTTTTATACTCAGTCGTTTCAAGATGGCCATTCCATTCGGCCCAATGTAATCGATGAGCAACCACTGGCCCAAATGCACTTTTTAAATGAATCGTTTCTGGAAAAGGGATCGTATGCTTTCTTGAGCTTGTCATGCTAAAATGATCCTCTTTAACTCTCACACGACCAAGCATCACAGGGTGGTCTTTCAGCGCTTCATATACTTTATCAGACTCGGCTGTACACATAATTGTGCCATAAACACTTTCTCCTGTCTCCTTCGGCAACTTTGCGTTCAATGCGTTTTTTGCGCAATAAACGTCAATATAACCGCCAAGCGCATACATACCACCCATTGCCCCAGCTGCGCAAGCTGTGATTCCCGTACCTAGTCCAACTACTGTTTGTAACATAAACTCCTCCTCTTAGTTTAAATAAAACGACTGGTGGCTGCCTCATTAAGGGTCCAGTGTCCGAGGTACCACTTCCCACCGTTTTTGTTCGCCGGTAAGCTTACAATTGATGGATGCTTAAGGTCAAGCAAACTACGCTTATATCGATTGATTGAAAATGCATATCAATGTTTGGGAGAAGTGAAAAAAATCTTGAAGTGATGTGTATAGTACTGCTAAAATTTCGTCTACTCAATATGGAGGATGATATGAAATTTTGGCTCTCGGGTTTGATCTGGTTATTGGCGCTGCCGCTAGTGGCCGAAGGGGTTGATTTTACCAGGTCTATTGGTTTTACCCAGTATAAGGAAGAAACGAATAGCCCAATCGAATGGAAACTTCATAGAGTAGAGTCACCAGAGCAAGCGCAGGGAATCTTCTCTAAGGAGCAATTAGAAACGGTCCTTGATACAATGATAATTGTTTCTTCCGAAGTGACGAATGTACCAAAGGATAGCGCGTATGACCTCTATCTACAACAGCTTACTGGAACGCATCTAGCATACTCTTTTATAGAGAAAGATGGAACGCTCGTACTCAAAGATCGGCCTGATGTAAATATCAGCGGGTGCCTAAAGGTCCTTGGAAATTATGCTAAGGGAGAGTATTTCAGGTTCCATTTAGTGAACAAACAGGATCAAACTCGGCTGACTCGAGAAATATGTCCGGACCCATTTAACAGTGAGTCGAATGGCAAGTATCTCAACATTGAAACAAGAGATCCGGTTCACTCGTTTATCTTGACGGGAGGAGGATTTCAGCCGAAGGAAAAATTGGCGGTCACTAGCTATTCTGGAATTGAACAATTCACCTTCGAGGTAGAAGCTGATGCGGATGGAATGATTGTGATGGGACTCTCACCAGAGGTGCAAGGGATGATGGGCAGTCCTGCCAAGATCTCAGTTCGTGATCAAAAAAATGACACGATTGAGCTCAAATATGCATGGGGAACTGAGTTACTCCGCATCAGCAAGAAATAAAGGGGAGGGGGGATCTAATGGCAATGGGGGCCGCCCTGTTGCCGCCCCCATTGTCGCTCAAATGTAGGCTTAACGCTTGAAAAGCCATGCCCAGATGCCGAGGCCAAGGCCGACTGATCCGATTGAAGCACCCATTCGCATCCTTGCTTTACCTTCTTCATTGTGCACGTACTCATGCCCTTTTGAAGAGGTTGCGATGTAGGGACGGAGATATTTTGGTGGGCGCACCTCAAATCCCGTTTCTGTTTTAACGATATCGCCAATAATGGTCACTTTTTGGCCTGTGTTAAACCATTCGCTGGTGATTTCATACCCATCACAATCGTAATTTGTAGTAAGGCCCAATTGGGAAAGTGTTTCATCTGCATCTGTTGGGCTTAATGTATCTTCCTGTGCTGAACATCCACTCCATTGGGCCACATGTAGACCGTGACAAGTCACAGGACCCTGGGGGCTTGATAGCTTGGGCATTTTTGGGACAGGAACCTTATAGGTTCGCGATTCATTCACGTCTGTTACTGTAACCACGGGACCCTGCTTGCCGAAACCAAATCCCGGTTCAGCCCGGAAGTTTTTTTCATAAACATTTGCCCGCCCGAATAAGACTGGATGGTCTCTTAGGGCCTCATAGATTTTGGCATTTTGCTCATCGCAGACGATTGTTCCATAGACTCGCTCGCCTGGATTTTCAGGAAGCTTTGTTCCAAGAGCGTCTTGTGCCCTTTTCATTGCAATGATAGTCCCAACAGATGAGCACCCTTGGACAACTCCGAAGGCAATTGCGCATGCGCCCGCCCCCAGCGTGATAATTCCTGACATAATATCTCCTCCCGATTTTGTTAGCGCCAACAATTATACCATTGGTAGGTACTTCGAGTCAACTAAACCACCCCTCAATCGAAAGAGCAAAAATCGATATCGATAATCTTGAAATGACGATGCTGTGGGTAATTATCTGAGGGCAAATGATTTATAGGTTTGACGCTTGATGAGGGACTATGAGATTCAATCAGGGTAAAAAAATCTTGAAGAGATGGTTAAAATATTGTTAGAATGCCATGCGCTATCTTAAGGGAGGGGTTATGAAAGTTTGGGTTTTATGCCTGATTTGGGCCGTAGCACTGCCCATTGTGGGTGAAGAGATCGATCTCAACAAGTATTGGAATGTGCCAGATGATCCAATGGTCTGGACTGTTGAAACAATTAGACCTGGCGATGAACAGATGAATAAGATCAAAAGGTCCTCGCGCAAATACATGACAGATGCATCGTTGTTTGTCCTGTTCTCAGTCTCTAATGTGCCGAAAAACCGGGCTTATCAATTATATTTTGAAGGGTTAGCGGGGATATTTCAACTCCAGTCCTTTACTGAAAGTAATGGAACGCTAGTGCTAGAGAACGACCCTAAGGTGAATATATGTGAATGCCCTCAAGGCATTGAGGACTATCTTAAAGGGGAGGGGTTTCGGTTTCATTTGGTTGATGAAAAAAATGAGATGAAGCTTACCCGGGAGATTTTTCCAAACCCTTTTGAAGCAAGTGTGAATGGAAAGACGTTACGTATAGAATTGATTAGTTTAGATAACTTTTTTTGGGTGAAGGGAATGGGTTTTTCCCCAAATGAAGATGTGGAATTGACCACACATTCAGGACTAGAAATTACGCAACAGATGCTTCAAGTAGATGGGGATGGAGAGATTGGGTTCATAATTGCTCCGGAAATTGTTGGGTTAGAGGGAAGCCCGGCTAAGATTTCAGTGCGCGATTTACGGAATGAGCGGATTGAGCTAAAGTATGCTTGGGGAACCGAACTATACCGAATGAGCAAGCAATAAGAAGCATGGTTTGGTAAGCAAGATTTCTTGAATTTGGGTTTGAGAAAGTGGGTGAGGGGGAGGGTAAAGATGTCTTCGTTAGTTCAGTATTTCCCCGCTCCTTGGTCAAAGAAAACGCCTCTTCAAGAGCTTGTCGAACAGAGTCAGTAAACTGTGGTTGTGCACTCATAGTAGCCTCCAAATTCCGCCCACATTTTACTTCAACAAAGTCCCTTTGTCAAGCCACCATCTGGCCAAATAGTGTATGGGGCCAGATGGTAGTTTTGGGGATGGGGCTAGTGTGAGAAGCTCCACTTCCAGATGCCGAGGCCAAGGCCGATTGAGCCGATGCCGATGCCCATCTGCTTCTTGGCATCACTTTTTTCTGAGTGTACATGTTCGTGCCCTTTTGAAGCGGTTGCTATGTAGGGACGCCGGCCGCTTGGCGGATGCACTGCAAATCCATTTTCTGTTTTAGTGATATCGCCAAAAATGGTCACATTTTCGTCTTTGTCGAACCATTGGCGGCGGATCTCATACCCGTCACAATCGTAATTGGTGGGGATGTTGAGCTTGGCAAGTGTCTCATCTGCACCGGTGGGGCTGAGGGAGTCTTCTTGCTCGAAAAACCCACACCATTGGGCTGCATGCAGTCTGTGGCAGGTGACTGGGCCCTGGGGGCTTGATAAGGTAGGTGTTCTTGGTATAGGGACTTTATAATTTCGCGATTCATTCACGTCTGATAGTGTAACTACGAGCCCCTGCTTGCCATAACCCAATCCAGGTGTAACCCGGAAGTTTTCTTCATAAACTTTTACCCGTCCATATAAGACTGGGTGGTCTCTTAGGGCTTCATAGATTTTCGCATTTTGCTCATCGCATACGATTGTTCCATAGACTCGATCGCCTGGGTTTTGGGGCAGCTTTGCGTCCAGAGCCCCTTTAGCTCTATTCATAGCCAAGATGGTTCCAGCCGATGCGCAAGCAGTTGATGCTCCATAGACGACTGCAAAAGCTCCTGCTCCAAGTGTAATAAGTGCTGACATAACATTTCCTCCCGTTTTTGTTGTCGTGGGCTAGTCTATACTGGATGGGTTCTCTGAGTCAAGCAACCAGGGGCTATATCAAATGATCGAAAATCGATATCAATTTTGTGGGGGATGTGCACGTGGGCGATGAGAATTTTTTTGGGGGAGGGGTGGTAAAATGGGGGATGGGCATTTTTTGAATCTTATTACTTTGAACTTTTTTCCAAGACAAGGTATGCTCTTTCCTATGCGCTTGGGGCGGTTGCCTAGAGGGCACTATTTTAAATTCACATGAGAAAAATCTAATGGAAAGATCACAAGGTACAGTTAAATTTTTTAATTCAGAAAAGGGATTTGGATTCATTACTCCAGATGATGGGGGTAAAGATGTCTTCGTCCACGCCAATAATGTGGACGGTGGCCACTTGAACGATGGGCAAAAGGTCGAGTTCTCCGTTGGAGAAGGTCGAAAAGGGCCTGAGGCTAAAGAAGTCGTCATTAATAGTTAGTGAAGTCCTGGTGGGTGGCAGTGGGCATTTGCCCATTGTCATTCAATCTTTCATCAAGTAAAGTTTTTATTTCGTATTAGAATCGAGAGTTTGTAAATAAACATAATTTTAATGATTGTGTTTAGTTGGGTCTATGATATAATAGATCTTCGATTACTCGCTTTGATGGAGGAATGATGACTTTAGCTTGTTTATCATCACTATTTGCTACGGCGCAGCCAACTGTGCAGCCTGTGGCTCAGCCTACAGTCGCGACTGCTGGGCAGTCAGAAGTTGCATCGAAGAAAGCTATGACTGCTGTAAAGGGACAAACGGACCATGTGCAGACGGCAAAAATTGTCGCTGGTGTGGGTGTTGTCACGATTATGGGCGGTAAGCTTGTTGCAACGTATGGCTTTGCCATGGCAGTTACAATCGCATCTTACGGCTTAGCTGGGATGATGGTTGGATTTGGGTCTGGGCTCTACTATGGAGTGAGCTCGATGAATGCTGCCGCTGGGCAGAAAAGGCTCTTTACTAACCTTTAATTCGTCTTTCGATGAGGTTGTTGAGTCGGGGCATAGCTCTTTTGTGGCGTCTTGTTCCAACTCTGTGACTGATTTTCATTTGTATCCATATTATTGAGCTCTGGGCCTGTTGGTGCGGGTAGGTAGCGCACGTAGATGGTTGAGCGGGTATTGATATTTGTCATCATGTAGGGCCACACGGGATCATTGGATTTCTTTAGAACCACCTGGGTGGGAGCTAGCCAGGCGCCGGCAATTTGTCTGTCGTGGCCTGATCGCACTTCCCAACGGCTTTGATCTTTTAGAATAACATAGCGGCCATTTTGATCGACGAGAAGCACTTGGTGGGATTGTGTTTTTGAAACGGCAAGGGGGATGACTGCATTCATGGAAAAGGGGGCGGGTTTAGCCATGAGGGGACTTGCGATGAGTGTGGCGGCGAGGAGATATAGGGCTTTCATTGGGCCTCGAAAGGTTAATTTGTCCGGTATGGAGGGCTATTCCAGCTATGGTTTAACCTGAAAAAGGGGATTTATGGCAAAGGAAAAATGGGGTTAGCTTGCTGAGAAGCTGGGGCAGAGGAGCTTGAGGTGTTTTGTGAGCTCCTCTAGTGATTTTGGGGAATAGTTGGCTTTTGCGACCAGTTGCTGGGCTTGCCTTGCGTGTTTCCACGCCTCGGCGTAGTTAAATCGCTGGATGTTAAGGACGGTGAGATAGTATTCAACAATCGGGTTGTTAGGGTCTTTTTTGCTATAGTCTGATAGAACTTGAAGCGCTTCTTTTGTGCGGCCGAGCTGGAGCCAAGTAATGGCGAGATGAAAAATCCCATCTCGGAATTCAGGATTTTTCTTCAAGGTTGCTTGGAGTTCATTTTGCTTATTAAAGATCGACTCGCGGGTATCATCTACTTCTTGGAAAATGACTTGGATCCCTGCAGGGTCCACTTTTCCACTTAAAAAGTCTTGAGGGATGGTATCTTGCACCACCATTTCGGGGTTGGGGTGATCGATCAGCCACTGGAGTCGGCGTTTGCCCTCTTCGATCTCCCCAACGACGAGGAGGTTATAGCTCATGAGGGTATTGAGGAGGTGATCTTCTCTGATGTACCTTTCGGCATTGCGATAGAGGTGAAGGGAGTTTTTATAGTCACGTTTGTGGAGAAGGACTGCGGCTTGGTTGATAAAGTTGAGTCCGATCACTTGTTTAAGGGAGCGCTCTTTTACGATTTTTGTATTGATACTGAGGTAGGAATCGGTGGGGACATGGATTCCTCGGGCAGTCGTTTCGATATTATGAAGGCTTTTTCCGTTGTCGTAGCTGATGTAGATGTGACCAGGGGGGGTGAAAATGCGCAAGGGGAGGTCGATGCGCTGGGCGAGGCTCAAGTAGAGAATGGAGACCCCCAAACACACCCCGTGCCGATTATCCATCACACTGGGTAAGAAGGTGTAGTGGTCCACCTCTTTGGCCCACATGGAATGAGGGGGAAAGCGAAAGCGCATCTGATGGAAGATAAACTCGCTGATGGCTCGAAGCTTTTCGGTGTGGGTGGGATTTTTTGGCAGACGGGCTAGAATTTGTAGCGCCATCATATCGAGCATCGCCTCATATTGGCGAATTTTGGTTACCCGGTTGGGAAATTCTTCAAACTGATGGAGAAAAAGAGCATGGGATAAATCAACTTCTGCATCTGTCAGATCGACAAGAGAATCGATATCCCACACGTTGTGCCCTTTGAGCTTTCGATTAGATAGGTGGCCGGCTGCCTTTTCAATAAAGGCAATTTCATCCTCATTCAGGGCTACTTCATCCTCGTAGGGCTTCCGGTTGACCAGGGAAATAATGGGTTGGAGATCAAACGTTGGGAATTGGTACTGAACCTTTTCTGTTCCCACTTGAGATTGCTTGGGCGCGTGTTTTTGCATGAGAGAAAGCGCTTTTTGAATCGAGAGGCGTCCTTGGACAGTTTCTGGGTAGAGGCGGTAGAAGGCAAAAAGCTCGGAGATGGAAGTGGGGTCGAGGCTATTATAGAGCGTTTTGAGGTTGGCATCGTAAGAGGTTTCTTTTACCTCGTAGGGGGGCTTTTTCTTGGCGGTTGCCATTGATGAAGAAAAAAGAAGGGCAAAGAGGGCTACAATTCTTAAACGGCTCATGGGAGCACAGTAACACACTTTTACGAACTTGACAACTCCTCTATTTTCTGAAAAGAAAAGGGGTATGGACGGATCTTCAGCCTATCGCCTTCAGCTCACCCCTCAGTTTGGCTTTAAGGAGGCTACGCGTATTCTCCCCTATCTCAAAAAGCTCCACATCGATGCGGTCTACACCTCCCCCTACATGGATATTGTCCCCTACTCAAACAACCCCTATCAGACAGTGAGTTGTGAAAACGTGAACCCAGCTCTTGGGACAATGAACGATTTGATCACCTTTTGCCGAGCCATTCAAAAGAAGGGGTGTTTTCATATCATCGACTACATTCCCAACCACATGGCTGCATCGAGCCATAATCCATGGTGGCAGGATGTGCTCAAAAGGGGAAAGCAATCACCATATGCCCATTACTTTGATATTGATTGGGAGGCGGGCGATGATCGGCTGATTCTCCCCATCCTATCATCTCCACTCAAGCAAGCGATCAAAAGGGGGGAGGTGAAGTTGGAAAGAGTTAGGGGAGAGTATGTGTTGCAAGTGGGAGTAGAAGAACTTCCCTTAGTTGGGGTTCAATCAGTCGATGAGCCAATTGAAAAACTCATCCTTAGACAACACTACTACCTGATACCGTGGACACAGGCACCAAACCAGGTAAATTATCGCCGCTTTTTTGATATCAATGGATTGGTTGGGCTAAGAGTTGAAGATAAAGATGTATTTAGAGCTTCGCACCACTTTCTCTTTCGGCTGATTGATGAAGGACTCGTCAATGGAGTGCGAGTAGATCATCCCGATGGGCTTTTTGACCCAGCTACCTATTTTAAACGTTTGGGGAAAAAGGCCTCCTTTGATTCTGCGGAAAAGATCCTTCAAATCGATGAGCAATTGCCAGAAAATTGGGATGTATCGGGTAGTGTGGGGTATGACTATCTCAACGATTTGCTCGGTCTTTTTATTGATCCTCGAGGAAAGCAACCACTTGAAACAATATATGCGCGCATCACTAGAAAAAAGCTCTCACCTGAAAAAGTGCTCTTTGGAGCAAAAAAGGAGTATTTATATACCTATTTAAAAAATGATATCGCCATTATTTCTTCTCGACTGAAAAAGGAGGGGGTCTTGCTGTCTGTCAATCAACTCATTAACTGTCTATCTGCCTTTCCCGTTTATCGCACCTATCTCGATGGAAAAAACTCTCCACTCCTTGCTGAAGATAGAAGATACCTCAACAAAGCTTTTTCAGATCTTAAGCAGTTTGCCCCCAATCTTTCAGTAAAGACCACAAAACGACTTAAAGATTTTTTCTACGGAAGGTTGCCAGGGGAGTGTCGAAAAATATTAATGCGCACTCAACAGCTCATGCCGGCAGTGTGTGCCAAAGGGTTTGAAGACACTTTTTGTTACCGCTACTTTCGACTGGTTGCCCTGAATGAAGTCGGGGGGAGTCCTACACAATTTGGGGTGAGCCCTGCTCTTTTCCATGAAAAAAACAGATTGCGCAATCTCTATTATCCCCAGACGATGATTACAACAGATACACACGATACCAAGCGGAGTGAAGATGTACGGATGCGCCTTGCTGTGTTGAGTGAGATACCTGATGAGTGGAGTGAGGTGGTAGAGGAATGTTATCGGGTGTTTGCAAAAGAAAAGAAGGGGGAGATGCCCGATCGAAACACCGAGTACCTTTTCTATCAAACATTGGTGGGAAGCTATACTGGACGGGTGACAAAAAAGTATACCGAGCGAATCGTTAGCTACATGATTAAGGCGGTGCGAGAGGGAAAAGAGAAGTCGAATTGGATCTCGGTCAATGCCCCGTTTGAAAAAGCTTTGGAATGCTTTATTCGCCGCGTGTTGAAAAGGCTTGAGCAGTCAGATTTGCATAGGTTTATCGCTAGAGTGTCAGAGCTCGGTAAATCCAATTCCCTTTCTGCGCGGATTTTGAGACTCGGATCGCCGGGAATCTTTGATGTATACCAAGGAACAGAGAGTTGGAACTATACCCTAGTTGATCCCGACAACAGACAACCGGTCAACTTTAGAAAATTTGAAAAGATCCCACTGGGGCATCCTAAATTTTTCATTTTGAAGAAGGGACTTGAGCTAAGAGGGAAATACCCAGAGTTATTTGTTGGAGGGGATTACATCCCCTTGAAGGTGACGGGAAAAGGGAAAGAGCAAGTGATCGCGTTTGCCCGAAAAACCCAACAGGAAGTCGCGATTGTCTATGCGCTTCGCTTTCCTACCCGAAACTTTCCCCATGAGGCTGTGATTCATGTTCCACGGTCACTACAAGGTATGGGAAGGGAGATTTTTAGTGGGGAAAGACGGGAGTGGAAACAGAAGGTGCCACTGGGGCTACTTCCTCGCGGGTTACCTGGGGGGATCTTCTTCCAGAAGCGTTAGTTCGCGCATAATCTCAGCGAGTTTTTGGTGAGAGGTAATCTCCTCAATTGATGGGCGGAAGCGAAATGACCAGTTAGAAAAGTCTTCAAGTCCTGGGACATTGATCCGATTATCAATGGGGCTATCCCATGTATAGCCGGGGATCAGATCGAGGTATTCTCCCAATAGGTTGATAGAAAAGAGAGAGGGGGCAGAGTGGGATTCTTTCAGAAGCTTCAAAAGGAGAGGGTTTGTCAGTTTGCGGCAATATTTGAGTTTTCTATTGTGGCAATAGGCCTTGCCAAGTCGGGTGAAAGTTTTCCACCAGAGGCGCAATGGCTCTGAGTCGTGGGTTGAGACTGTACAGACACTCAGAGGGGTAAAGTCCTCACTTTTTGAATATCGCACCCAGATAAATTTGTGATATTCCCATAAGAGGACGCGTGTGCCACACACGCCAATTTTTCCGAGGTTTTCGCGCACTTCCACAGGGACCTCCCCCAAATCTTCAGCGATGGGGAGCATTTCAGACATTTCTAAAAGGGAGGTGAGGATTTCTTCTCCTTGCTTGAGGGCAGTCGATAGGGATTTAGGTGAGTAGAGACCGTTTTTAGCCAATTTCCCTTTGGGAATAACCCAAAAGCGGTAAAAACCAAGGACATGATCGAGACGGTAGAGGTGGTAGAATTCTTGGGCAAATGTAAGGCGCTGGCGCCAAATGCGAAAGCCGTTTTTCTTCATCTCTTTCCAATTGTAGGCGGGAAATTGCCAGTTTTGCCCATCGCGATTATAAACATCTGGGTGGGCTCCTACCTCATACGACTCGATAAATTCAGAGCGAAAATGCCATACATCCACCGACTCACGGCTGATAAGGATAGGAATATCTCCTTTGAGGAGTATTTCTTTTGATTCAGCGTAGCACCTCACTTCTTTGAGCTGGGTGAACGCAATATATTGGCAGAAAATGTAAAAGAGGACATCGCTTTTGTGTGTTTCAAAGAGGGTGTCGAGGTGCTCAGGAGTGGGTTCTTGGTCTTCTTGTCTCCAATGTTTCCACTCTTGGTGGGCATATTTGTCTTTGAGTACTTTGAAAATCCCATATGGCTTGAGCCAGTCAAACTCGTCGATGAAAGACTCAAAGGGGGCGTCTATTTTAAATGTTTCATCAAAGTATTTGCGCAAAAACTCGAGCTTGAGATTGAGAACGCTGTGATAGGCCACCCGTTGGAGAGCGACATATCGCTTAAAACCGTTGAGCTCAATTTGTTGATCTTCGGTCAAGTTTGGGAGTTTGCGCAAAGAGATATATACTGGGTTGAGGGCACATGATGAGACGCAGTTATAAGGGCTATTGTCAAGTCCACTATCGTTGAGGGGAAGGAGTTGGATCACTTGGAAATCAATCGATTGGCACCAGTCGATGAGTGGGATCAGGTCAAAGAACTCTCCAATCCCACAACTTTCTTTACTCCAAACCGAGGCGAGGGGAATATTAAACCCATGGTGCTTACAAAACCCTACCTTTTCCCAGGCCTTTTTGGCGGGTGTTTGCATGAGCTTTTCTTTTAGCTCAGGGTTGCATGGTTGGGGTCTACTCATTGGCTTTTTTGGGGGTAAAGTCATACGAGGCGGGGTGGGTTTGTCCATTTGTGATGGCGTTTTGCCACTCGCGCGCTTTTTCTACAAATACTTCAAGGTAACTATATAGCTTCTCGGCATCATAGCTACTGACTGGGAGCTTGGCTTGGAGGCCGAGCTTGTTGACATCATTGATATAGCAAAAGTGGGAGGCGGTCTCATCAGCTGCAGCGTTTGCCATGAGGGCACTTTTTAATACCTCTTTTCGAAAAGGGCCTGGGGGAAGCGTGTTGAGAAAGGCGCAAACATAAAAGTAATCCTCAGTTGAATCAAGCTCAAATTGGACGTCAATATCCCCATCAAAAATGATGCGGCAACTATTTCCTTCAAGAGCGATTTCCTCATCAAATTTCTCACCTAGGTCATAGAGAGTTTCGTTAAAGAGATTACTCATCCTCTTCGTCCTCCTCTTCATCAATCATTTCATCGAGGTCTTCAATCGTATCGATAATGGTGAGGAGAAGGTCTTGGCGGTGTTTTTGATTGCGGAAAAGGCGAGGGGAGATTTGGCGGAGGGCATCCCGATATTGGGTAAAGATGACAGTTTGGGCGATCAACTCCTCGGTGAGGCCGAGTAATGTGGCAATCCGCAAGACTTTGTCTGGAGAGGGGTACTTTTCTCCAATGAGTTTAACAAGCTGCTTGGAGAGCTCTTCAAAGCTGATCCCCTTGGGGAGAATGAGCCCATTGAGAGAAAACTGCTTTTCAATCAGCTTCATACGGGAGAGGAAAAAGCGGTAGACACCTAAAATGGCTTGCATGGATCGGGCTTCAGTAAATAGGCGACGCAACTCAATGGGATCAATTGATGGGCCTTTACACTTCATATCGGTTCCAATCGCATGGAGGACAAAACCAATGAGCTCTTTCATGCGGGGGAAGGGGAATTTATTGACAAGCTCATCGAAGAGATCGATGGGCTCGCGCGGATTGGAGATGATCTCACGGTAGAGATCGCGCAAACTCATCGCCGTGCCGAGCCCTTGTTTAGAGTAGGTTTGGGCGTGATCGTTCACATTTCGTCCGGCGCGAATCTCCTTTCCATAGAGTTCGTGGAGGCGATCTTTTGCAATGAGGAGGTTGCGCCCAAGCTTTGAGTTGGCGTAGGTGGTTTCGATGAGAAAGTCGAGTGCCTCATCGGCTAAAAATCGGTCTGGATAGGCATCGAGGATTTTGCCGAGGATATCATCAATCGTATCCCCTTCATTAATTTGCGCCTTGATGTTGAGAAGGGTATGCCTTTCAAGTTCGTGGTTTTGTCTTTCAAACTCTTCGGCAATTTTTTCAGCCCCTAAGATCTCTTGGACATCGTCGTGACTTTTTTCGGTTTCACTCGTTTGATTTTCTTCACTTGCTCGTTTGAATCGATCTTTAAGCGTTTCAAACCGACGGGACATGGCTAGGGGATTAAAAAGAGATAGCTCAGTAATCTGAGTCATTTCCTTTGCTACATTGGCCCGTTCGGCATTTTGCAAGCGCCCCCTTTGAAGCGCTTTTGCACGCTGGGCTTGCATGCGCTGAGCGTCAACTGACTGCGACTTTGAAACCCCTTGTACCGGACCGTGATCTGCCATAGTTTACATCTCTTTGCTTTCTACGAAATCTGGATTCTCCCCAGTGGTTGAATCCGAATTTCAGGGACCACCTCTTGGAAAGAGATGACCGGCAGTTCGGGAAATTCTCCCTCGACAAACTTTCTAACAAAGCGGCGCACATCGGATGAGGTGATGAGTACAGGGGGCTGGCCACCGGGAGGGGTTGGAGTGATCGTATTGCGCAGCGAGTGGAGAATGAGCTGAGAGGAGTCGGGGTCGAGAGCGAGGTAGGATCCAGCGGATGTTTGCTTAATCGCACCGCGGAAAAGATCTTCTACTTCTGGATCAATAATATAAACACTTAAGACCGACTGACCAAGTGAGTACTTATAGCTAATGTACCGTTTCAGCGATGAGCGAATATACTCAGTCAGCATAATCGTATCTTTTTCAGTCTGTGCCCACTCACTCAATGCTTCTAGAATGGTGCGTAAATCCCGAATCGAGATCTGTTCTTGGACAAGTCGCTTAAAGATCTCGGTGAGTCGTTGTAGGGGAACGAGTCGAGTCACTTCTTTTACCAAATCGGGGAACGATTTTTCAATAAACTCCAAAATGCCCCGCACCTCTTGGATTCCAATGAATTCACCCGCATATTGGCGATAGAAATAAGAGAGATGGAGGATCATCACATCGAGTGGTTCCCAATATTTGATCTTGGCTTTATCGAGAATATCCCGATATTTATTGTTCACCCAGATGCTCGGCTGATTGTTGATATTTTTCGAGGTAATGGAAGGGATATTGTACCGGCGTAAATTTTCTTCGAGCTCGTTGGTGAGGACACAGTCACTCAGAACCTTTCCTCGAATAAGGGGTACCTCGTTGAGTGAAATAATATACTCTTCATGTTCCAAATTGGCCGACTGGGTGCGCACATGCACTCCGGGAAAGCGAATTCCCAAATCTTGATACATGGTGTAGCGCATCTTCGGAATCTTCTCTTCGATAAACTTCGACCCTTCGCGATCCTTCTTGATTAGTTCGGCTAAGTATGAGCCCACCTCCAAGATCACAGGAAGGGTTAGGCTATAGTCATCCCCACCCCCGCGAATTACAGTGCTCCCATCTGCCTCAACTTCTACCACTCCACCAGACCCAGCCATCGCAGCAGCTGTTGCCTTGCGTTGCTTGAGCATGTTGTAAATCCCCCCACCACCAATGAGGCCACCAAGCCCCAAGAATAAGAAAGTGGGAAAGGCGGGAATGAGGCCAAAGGTAAGGAGAACACATGATGAGAGAATCAGCCCCTTAGGATGGGAGAGTACCTGCATAGAGATATCACTACCCACATTGGCCTTGGCTTCTTCACTCGAAACACGCGTTGTCACCACACCCGCTGTGATGGAGATCAAAAGAGATGGGATTTGGGAGACAAGACCACTACCAATCGAGAGGAGAGAGTAAACACGCGCTGCTTGCAGGGCAGTCATCCCATGCATTGCTGTTCCGATGATCAATCCACCCACAATGTTGATGATCGCAATCACAATCCCCGCGATCACATCTCCCTTCACAAACTTCATCGCTCCATCCATCGCTCCATAGAGCTGACTTTCTTTTTGGAGCGCTAAGCGGAGCTCGCGCGCTTTTCCAGCGTCAATAATACCCCCACGCACATCGGCATCGATACTCATCTGCTTACCGGGCATCGCATCGAGTGTGAAACGGGCCGCCACCTCAGCAACCCTTTCGGCCCCCTTGGTGACAACGATGAATTGGACGATGGTGATGATTAAGAAGACCACTCCTCCCACCACAAAGTTGCCTCCGACCACAAAATGACCAAAGGCGGCGATCACTTCGCCCGCATCGGCATGGAGGAGGATTTGCCGGGTCGCTGCAATTTCAATCCCCAAGCGAAAGAGGGTGGTAATCAGGAGGATGGATGGGAAAACTGAGAGTTGAACGGCTTTAGAGATATAGAAGGCGACCATCAACAGCGTAATGGAGGCCGAGAGGTTAATCGCAATGAAGGTATCGATCACAGGTGGGGTGACCGGGATGACGATCATCATAATGATGACCACAATGAAGAAAGCGAGGATCACATCACTCGATCGGGTGAGCAAATTGAGGAAGCTCGTACTCCCTAGAGATTGAGTCAATTTCGCAAATGGGTTCTTCATGTAAACAGCTCCACGTTGTATTCCTTCTCCTCTTCTTCCAAACTCGCGATCCACTTCAAGATTTCAGCGATGGCCTGATAGGTTTCTTCGGGAACATAGTCGCTCACAGTCCCCCTAAAAAATAAGGTCTGGGCTAGTTCCACATTTCGCATAATTGGGACATTGTTCGCAAGTCCCACTTTCACAATTTCTTCAGCGACAAAATCCATTCCCATCGTCAAAATTTTAGGGGCCGGCTCCTCTTCGGCGTGATATTCAATGGCAACAGCAATGTGAGAGGGGTTGGTAATGATCGCTTTTGCCCGTTTTGCCGCCCTTGGCCCTTCCTGATAGGCAATCTCTTGCGCGGTCTGTCGCCGCTTACTTTTAATTTCGGGGTTTCCTTCAGAATCTTTAAATTCCTGCTTCACTTCAAACTTTTCCATCTTCATCTCTTTGGCAAAGTTTTGCTTTTGGAAAATCAGATCGGCAACCCCCACCACAATGAAAAAGATCCCCACCTTGACCACTACCTCGATCAGAAACTTACTAAAAACTACTGCAGCCCCCACAACAGGCATTGCAGCCGTCGATACCAACTGATCAATACTTCCTCGTACCACAAAGTAAATCACCACCAAAGCGCCTGTAATCTTAAAAATTGACTTGGCCAACTCAAAGAAGGTCTTCACCTTAAACATATTGCGCAAGTTAGTGACTGGATTGAGTTTTTTAATATCGGGCTTCATCGCTTCCATCGAAAAGACGGGGCCCACTACGAGAAAACTGACCAACACACCAACAGCTGAGACCATTCCCATCACCGGCAAAGAGACAGAAAAAATTTCCTGAATTGCCTCCAACATGAACATTCCCCCTTGCGATTGCATATCGAGGTTGGGGCGAATGCGTTGAAAGGTTTGTATTAAGTAGGTCGAGAAATGATTGTAGAAAAAGGTACTCGAAAGGAGGATGGTCGAAACCGAAACAATGAAGGTAAAAGCCGAAGAAAAGTCTTGCGACTTTGCCACCTGCCCCTTCTTACGGGCATCTTTCAGCTTTTTCGGCGTTGCCTTTTCGGTTTTTTCTGCCATGGACTAAAGACCATCTCCTCTCTGACGACCCCACCCTAAGATGGAGGGAACCCTATATTGAGTATATGGATAAAATTATAACTATCAACGTATTACTGATTGTGGTAGAAAAGGATGACATCATTATCTTGAACGACGTAATCTTTTCCCTCCATTCGCGCTAGACCCTTCTCTTTTGCTATTGTGCGCGTTTGACAATCGATCAAATCAGAGTAGGTGATCACTTCAGCGCGAATAAACCCCTTTTGAATATCAGTGTGAATTTTTCCCGCCGCCTCAGGCGCTTTCATGCCGCGGGTAATCACCCATGCACGCGTCTCCACTTCACCTGTTGTTAAGAAAGTGAGGAGATCGAGCAGGTGGAAAGCTGATTGAATCAATCGATCGAGCCCAGACTGATTCAAGCCGACAGACTCCAAGAACTCGCACGCTTCTTCATCACTTAAGCTCACCAGTTCCGCCTCAAGCTTAGCACATACGGGCACCACCTCACTCCCTTCCTTCTCGGCATACTCCCGCACTTGCTTGGTAAAGGAATTTTCCATCTCAGGCAAATCATCTTCAGAGACATTGGCGACATAAAGCACCCTCTTCATCGTCAGAAAGTTGTACATCTTAACCGACTCAAGCTCCTCATCGCTCAAATCCAGGGTGCGCAAAGGCTGCTCCCCATTCAAATGAGCAAGTGCTTTCTCCATCGTTTTAAGGGCGAGTTGCTTTTCCTTATCCCCCTTTGCCTGCTTAGTCAACTTGACCATCGCCTTTTCACACATCTGCATATCGGCAAGGACAAGCTCCAAGTTAATCACTTCAATGTCATGCAAAGGGTCTACCTTGCCATCCACATGGACTACATTTTCATCCTCGAAACATCTCACCACCTGAACAATCAGGTCTGTCTCACGAATGTTGGAAAGAAACTGATTCCCCAGCCCTTCACCCTTGGAGGCTCCCGCCACAAGGCCTGCAATATCGACAAAAGAGACTGTGGCCGGAACAATCTTTGCCGTATTGGTCAGCGCGGCCAATTTCCCCAATCGCTCGTCGGGGAGGGGGACAATGCCCAAGTTGGGGTCAATGGTGCAGAACGGGTAGTTTTCTGCTGCAATCGTCAGTTTAGTTAACGCATTAAAAACAGTCGATTTCCCCACATTGGGCAATCCTACAAGAGCACATTTCAGATTTGACATAAGCCTCCAACTTGAGTGAGACTATTCTATCCCACCTATGCTCCAAAAGCAAGAGAATTCCCTTTTCAATCTACTAGGCAAAGGCTGAGGGGGTGCGTTGTTTAGCATATAGCCCGAGATTGAACGTTTTGATGCGGGCAGCTTTATCCCTCCATCTTTCTGTGTAGGCTTTGCTAAAGCGATTGAAATTAGCATGGCTCTCTGCAGGATTTGCGTCTAGATCATCGAGGAGCTTACACACCGTTCGGGGGACAAGGGTTAACCCCAGAGTGCCTCCCATCCCGGCAAGAGGGGAGCTGCATCCCGCGGTATCCCCAAGGCAGTAGACGTTTCCCGCCGAGAACGGGACACGGGTCCGGTTGATAATCTCAACTGGCGCTTTGATAGTCGTTTGCAAAGAAACCTCCATCTTTGGGAGGGGGAAGGCGTCCTGTGTGAGCGCTCGGTTGAGGGTTTCGATGACAATTTCGCCCATTCGGTTTTCATTTGGATTTTCGTGGGTGGTGACTGCGATGTTCACCACACCACAATGTCCATTGAAAATGACGTTTGCGAGTTCAAGACTTTTTTTGGCCGTATTGGTCATGGAAACGACAAAGGTTTCACTTCCTGGATATGTGGCATTGCCAAACACCCACTTTTCTCCGGTACAAATATTTTGAACCTCATGGGAGGCCATCCCGAGCTCAAGGGCGGTTGAAGAGTGAGCCCCTTCTGCTAGAAAGACAAGATCAGGGGCAAGAGTGCGATCGGCAGTGAGTTGGACTTTTCCGATGCCCCTATTACTTGTGCGAGAAAGAATTTGCAGCTCAGTTTTGCCGAGGATGTTGACGCCAATATCAAGGGCGCATTTGGCAAGAAATGTTTGGAGCTCATGGATTTTTACGCTATAGACTCCATCGTGATCAAAGAGCTTATGAAAATCTCCTGGCTCAAATGATGTAGTTGGATCGTAGTTTAGACCTCTGACATCTGATAGGGCGAGTCTTTGATGCGATTGATCGGGTTTGGTTAGCACATACCGATGCTCAGTGATTCTTCCCGCCACCTCTGCTTCAAACCTTTTGAGGAGGCCAAAGCGATTGAAAAACTCTTGCACTTCTATGCTCAAGTTGATCATATTAAACCGGGAAAATTCTGTTCGTTTTTCACAAATGACGACGTTATATCCTCGGGCGCGCAGCTCAAAAGAGGCGGCAAGACCAGCAATTCCCGCTCCACTAATCAGGGCAACAGGAGATGGGGGTCGAAAAAAGAGTGTGTGGGCAAATGCAAGGCTTGAAATCCATTGCTGCGCAACCAAGCAAATATAGAGCGCTTGATCACCCCCTTTCTGTTTAAACACACAGGCTGTTTCTTGAAGTGAATTGAATTGATTAAGACATGGAGGGAGCCTTCCAATAGTTTGTGCCATAGAATACCTATTGATTTTGAGTGTTGATAAAGAATAAGTGGAGACGTTTAGTTTAGCTTCGCCACCAGGTATCTGAATTGATAAGAGTATAGAGGGATTGCTGGGGTCTTGTCATTTTATTCCCCTCTTGCATAGCGAGTGATAAACTCTCTGAACTCCCCATCGATCACCTTTAAGGCGTTCGATCCGCGAGTGATTTGTGAAATGCTCACACCGAGCTTCTCTGAAATTTCCCTTTGAGAGAATTCCTGAGCAAGAAGAGCTTGAATAATTTGCATGCGAGAGGATAAATTCTCTTTTTCTTCCAACGTCAAGAGTAAGTCCAAAAGTTTTTCGATTTCAGAAATCTCTTTTGTCTTTGTGCATAGATCTAAAAACATCTCCCATCCAGTGTCAGTCTGCATACTCATCTCTTTTGTTTTGTATGCGTGTAATGTTACACCGTTACATCAGTTTTTGCCAACCATATTTTAAGAAAAAGTTAAGTGTAAGGATAGAGGGGGACCTCCGAGTGAGTTCAGGACGGATGGGTTTATATCATTTTAGGAATTAACTTGGGTGGTAGTTGATGGGTTGTTACTGTTTTTCAAGTTTGGTATTATTAATAAAAAATAATTTGAATAATATATGCGTAAAATTACCAAAAAAGCTGATGTTATAATTGTGGGGATGGGCCTGAGTGGGATTACTGCTGCCCATGTCTTAAAGAAGCGGGGACTTAGCGTTGCTCTGCTCGAGGCTGAAGGGGAGATTGGGGGGCGGGCTTGCCAGTTCAATTTGCCCAATATTCCAGTGAAGTATGGGGAAGAGCGGATTGATGCGGGTGCTGTTTTGGTGCGTGAGGGAGATAAGCGGTATTTTGAGTTGTGCAAACAATTTGGAATTGATCTCTTTGAGGATGTGCAGTTTGAAAAACATAACCAGATTTCTCATATCCCATCCCTTTCCAAGGAGATGAGAAAGAAAATTGCAAAGCTTGAACTGGTAAAAGAAGAAGAGGATCGGCCACTTAGGGAATGGGTGTTAGAAAATGGGAATGGCATTAATGATCTACTTGCCATCAATGGGTATTTATTTCGCATATCCATGTTCAATATTGACCAGATCACTCTCAATCAGTTTATCTTCTTGAATCGATCAAGAAGAAAGGTGAAGGGAAAAAAATTCCGAGTGCGTGATGGGGTGGGACGACTTGCTGTAAAGATGGCCGAGCAAATTGGATCACCCAGTATTTTCTATCACGCGCTGGTTAAGCAAATTGAGAAGAAAAAAAACACCTTTTTAGTCTCGACTGATGATCAGGTGTTTGAAGGGAAAGTAGTCATCTTAGCCACTGGTCCTAGCCAACGAAAGCATATAGAATTCGATCCACCAGTGCTGCCTCAGTTTGATGTGCAAAGTGAGAGGGAATACGGGGTAGTCTTTATTGAATATTTGGAGAAGTGGTGGGGGAATAAACATGTCCGCTCAGTCCTACCCTACCAAATCGATGATAAGGAGTTTTTCCCACTCATCATAGATGGAGGGTCACAACTCCCTGGTAGGGAGTACCTATTGCGGATGCGCGTGCCAGGGAATTTCTTTTCCTATTACAAAGATTGGAAAAAACAGGTGAAATCGATTTTGGCTGAGGCGTTCCCCGATCGAGAGGAGGTAGAGGAGGTATTGCAGATATTTGCCTATGATTGGTCTGCAAAAAGCTCAAGTGGTGGCTATCTACAACTCCCAACAAACGGATTTGATCAAGTGTTCAATCAGAAAGTTGGAGATCGAATATTCCAAGTTGGAGCCGAGTATAGTGATGGATACTTTGGAACGTGTGAGGGGGCTATTCGGTCGGCTCTTGATGTGGTAGATGATGTGGCGCGTCAGGTAAAGAGCGGATAAGGTAGGGAGCAAAGTCAAAGTCTTCTGTGCGAATCTCATCGACTGTTAAACACTGATCAAGGGTGAAAAGGCCACTTTTGGTGCGCACAAGATCGCTCACTGCTCCATAACATCCTAACATTAAGCCTAAATCGTGGGCGATCGAGCGGATGTAGGTCCCTTTTGAGCAAGCAATTCGCAGCCGCAAAGTGGGGTAGTTGTACTCTAAAAGGGTGGTCTGCACATTGACCAACACAGGCTTACGCTCCACTTCTTGCCCCTCTCGTGCTAGGAGATAGAGCTTCTTCCCAGCAACTTTCTTTGCAGAGTACATGGGAGGGATTTGCTCTATAGAGCCTTGGAAGGTGGTGAGGCACGACTCAATCTCTTTGAGGGTAGGGATGAGGGACGAGCGGGAAATCACCTCTCCATCGAGATCATAAGAATCAGTTTCGATGCCGAGTTGAATATCCACTTCATACTCTTTATCAGATTTCATTAACTGATCGGACAGCCGGGTGTAATTTTTTCCAATCAGCATCACCATTACCCCTGTCGCTATTGGATCGAGGGTGCCCGCATGTCCAATTTTTTTCACATGGGTGAGTTTGCGGAGGAGGTGGACCAAATAGAACGAAGTTTTGGTCTTTGGCTTGTTGAGGAGAAGGATCCCCTCGACGCTATTTTTGGTCAAAATGGGGGAAGTGAGCATGAACTAGGGTGTGGTTTTGGGGTCTGGGTTTTCTTCGTCTTGGGCGGGAGCATTCTCATTTTTTATCTCATCGAGAAGCGTATCAATTTCGAGATAACGCTTAGAAGAGGTATCGAGATAGAAAGTGAGTTCGGGGAAGTAGCGGAGAGTCACTTTCTTTGCGGCTTGAACAGCAATAAATCCAGCCGCTTCGTTAAATTGCCTCAAGGTAGCCTGTTGGATCTCTTCATCTTCTTCAATGACACTGATGTAAATTTTTGCATGGCGCAGATCTTTTGTAATCGAGGTATCGGTGATGGTGACCATCTTCGAAATATGAGGGTTTTTAAGCTCATGCATGATCACTTCAGAGACCACCTCTCGCAATAGGGAGTTGAGTCGTTTGACACGTCTATCTTTCATTTCTACTTAAAGCTCCTGTTCCACATAGGTGACATCGTATGCCCTGATGATATCCCCCACCTCATATGTGGAGAACCCTTTGAGGAGAATTCCGCACTCAAGACCTTTAGAAACCTCTTTAGCATCGTCTTTATTCCGCTTAATAGATGCAATCGATCCTTCCCAGATCACTTCACCTTCCCGCTCAAGCTTGGCATAGCTATTGCGCTTGATGATGCCATCAGCAACCTGACATCCAGCAATGATTCCCAAGTGAGAGGATTTGAAGGTGGCTTTAATCTCAGCACTTCCAATCTCAGTCTCTTGGCGAATCTTATCGAGAGTCAGTCTTAAGCACTCACGCGCATCGTCCACTAGGTGATAGATGATGTCATGCAACTTCACTTGCACACCCATCTTCTTGCGGAGGGGCTCGGCATGGCTTTCCATATGTGTGTGGAAGCCAAAGATAATCGCACCTGCTGCACTTGCATGTTCAAGGTCAGACTCAGCAACCGATCCCACACTCTCAGAAATAATATTGATTTCAGCCTTCTCAGAATGGATCTTCTTCAACGAATCGCGAACGGCTTCCAAGCTTCCCTGCACATCGGCTTTCAGCATCACATTAAGCACTTTCAGCTCTTTAAGATCGGCTTGACGTTGCATGAGCTTGTCTAAATCATGGGCACTTTTCTGCCGCAGCTGGGCCCGTTTTTCAAAGCTTGCCCGCTCTTCACACAGCTTCCTGGCTTCTTTTTCAGACTTGACCACAATAAATTCCGATCCAGCAGAGGGGATATCAGAAAGACCAGAGATGGAAACAGCCGTTGATGGGCCTGCCTCTTTAAGTGGCTTATTGTGCTCATCGTGCATTGTTTTGACCCGACCATAGACCTCATCAAAAACAAGAGCATCGTTTCGTTTCAGAGTTCCATTTTGGACTAATAGGGTCGCTGTTGCTCCAAATCCCTTATGGAGCTCTGACTCGATCACCGATCCTCGTGCATCTGCCTTTGGATTTGCTTTGAGTTCGAGCATATCGGCTTGCAGTGCGAGTATTTCGACTAATTCATCCAATCCTTGTTTTGTTTTGGCACTACAGTTGATCGTTGTCACTTCTCCACCCCATGCTTCTGGGAGGAGGTTGAGGTCAGCCATCTGACGGTAGATGTTCTCCGGATTGAATCCAGGCTTATCGCACTTATTCAAGGCAAAGATCATCGGCACTTTTTCATCTTGTGCCTTGGTAATAGCCTCTTCAGTTTGTGCCTTAATTCCCTCATCACCGGCAACAACAATGACGACAATGTCAGTCACTGTGGCACCCCGCTCACGGATAGCGCTAAACGCCTCGTGACCTGGTGTATCGAGAATGGTAATGCTTCCTTGAGAGGTCTCACACCGGAACGCTCCAATATGCTGGGTAATGGCGCCAGATTCTCCTCCGGCTACATTACTCTCTCGGAGAGAATCGATAATGCTTGTTTTCCCGTGGTCGACATGTCCCATGAAGGCGATGACAGGTGGTCTTTTAGTCAGCTTCTTGCTGTCAGTAGCTGCAATTTCCTCAGCAACAGTTTTGTCTGTGACCTTCAGCCGCTCTTCGACCGTGGTATCTACAGTGATTTCACAATCAAACTCGCTCCCGGCAAATTCGAGAGTTGTGTCATCATCGATATAGTCGTTGAGACGTAGAACCATGCCGCTAGCAAAGAGTTTGGCAATCAAATCACCTGACTTAATCTTCATCTTGGCAGCGAGATCTTTGACGGTGATGGGAAGCTGCACAGTGAGTTCTTTGGGGCGGATAATGGTTTCTGGATCAACTTTCTGCTTGGTGCGACGGTAGGGACGTCTGCGCAGCCATTGATCATCATCTCCAGTGCCTCCTCGCTTGTTAAATGCCTGCTGGAAGGCATTTCGCTTGCTTGAGCGTGGATCTTTTCCCTTAGAGTAGTCGGTTTTAGACTTCTCGTGGGGCTTTTTATCTTTGTGAGCATCCCGCGTACCAGCTGGCTCAAATTGAGGGGCTGCGGCAGCATCTTTGGCTTGGGAAGGGCGCCCAGCTCCCCCTTCTCGACTGTCCGTTCCTCGCTTAGGAGTGCTGCCCGTTTTCTTACTGGCAGCAATTGCCTCTTGTCGCCGTTTTTCAGCTTCGAGGTTATTGCGGATAATCTCTTCTTGTTTGAGTTGCTCTTCTTTGATGCGCGCTTCTTCAGCGGCAAGAGCCTCTTCTTCAGCTTTTTTCTTAGCGGCTTCCTCCTCTGCCTTGCGAGCCTCTTCAGCAAGCTTCTTCTCCTTTGCCTCTTGGATCTTTTTTTCCTGTTGGTAGGAGCGGAGCTTTTTTGCCTTGGGCACAAAGGCCCCTTCTGCTGGCTTTTTCTTCTCTTGAGCCGCGGGAGCTGCGGCTGCTTTTTTTGCCGGCGTCGTTTTCTTCTTGAGGGCAGCAGCTAATTGTTTGTTTTTAATCTGAAGTTTGAGGTTTTTAGCCAAAGTGTGTCTCTCGCTGTTTTGCTATTTCTTCAATCACGCTATCGGCCATTTCTGGACTGATGCTTGCACTTTTGGCAAGTTCATCAGCAGACATCTTTAATATTTTTCTCGGCGTATTAATTTCGGCAGAGAGCAATGATTCTACAATCAGCGGGTTGACATTTTCGATGTGGTCAAAGACCTCATCAAGAGTATCATCAGCTGATTCGGATATATTTTGTCTTTCTAATTCAATCTCTTTCTCGTTTACAGAAGACTTGATGATGGAAATTTCCATCCCAATCAGCTCGCCAATGAGTCGAGCATTGCTTCCTTTTTTCCCGAGAACAGCAGGGTAGTCCTCATCATCGACGATGATGGTAATTTGGTTTTCCTCTTCATCAAAGTGGATTTTCTTAAACTCACAAGGAGAGAGGGCATTTTTCAATAAGATAAATGGATCATCACTGTATGGAAGAATATCAATTTTTTCGTTATTGAGTTCACGAATGATATTCTTCACCCGATTTCCGCGCACACCGACGCACGCCCCTACAGGGTCGACCTTGAGGTCTGATGAGTAGACAGCAAGCTTTGTTCGGTAACCCGCATCGCGCACTACTTTTCTCAGTTCAACAGTTCCATCGTGCACCTCAGACACTTCTTGGTCGAAGAGGGCTTTTACAAAGTCTGGATGGCTGCGGGTCAAGATGACTTGGGCACCACCATTTTCCATATCTTCCACTTCATGGAGGAGTGCGAGCACCTTATCACCAATGTGATAGCGCTCAGATTTGGGGTAATTGCGTCCAGGGAGAAGCCCCTCGACCTTTCCAAGGTCGACAAGGACATTTCCACCGCGGTGGAGGCGGACAACCGATCCCGATACGAGCTCGCCAATTCTGTGGCGGTACTCTTCATGGATCACATCTCGCTCTGCATAGCGAATCTTTTGAGCAATCACTTGACGAGCAGTTTGTGCTGCAATTCGACCAAATTGTTCGGGGTCAACAGGCACCTCGATCCAGTCGCCAACTTTACTTTCAGGATCGAGTTCTTGGGCCTCTTCGAGGCAGATTTCCTCTTCGGGGTACTCAACCTCTTCGACAATTTCTCTCTCGCAGTAGGAGGTAATATCACCAGTCTTGGGGTTAATGTGGACGGTGAGGTTTGAGAGTCCCTTTGGTCCTTTTCTAGCCGCAATGACTAGGGCATCTTCAATCGCTTTAACAACCAGATCCCTCTTGATCCCTTTTTCTCTTTCGAGGTATTCAAAAATAGCAACTAGTTCTTTTTTCATGTGTGTTCCTTATTAACAATCAAACGTTGGAGAATAAATTCTTCTCCCTACTAATAAGCACCGCCGACAAGCCTTCTTAACCAAACCCAAGGGGAGCGCAAGGAAAGCAGTAGAGCGGTGCTCGCTGATTTGCAATTACCAGTATCCCTATCTAGTATCTCTATTCGGGTGAATAATTGCAAATCTGTTACTAGGGCCTACTAGTTTTTCTTCTCATCCTTGGCCGCTTCAAGAACGATGTCGTCAGTCACGCTGCCGCCATTTTCTTGAATAAAGTCCTTAATTGAAAGGTTGATTTTCTTCTGCTCTGGGTCAATCGCCCGGACAGTTGCTTCTACCTCTGATCCAACAGTGACGATGTCTTCAACCTTGCCAAATGCCTTGTCAGAAAGCTCTGTCACGTGAACAAGCCCTTCAATTCCGCTTTCGAGCTCGATGAACGCACCAAACGCTGTGATCTTAGTCACCTTACCAGTCACCTTAGATCCAATTGGCAGTGTCTTCTCAAGGGTATCCCATGGATTGTCTGTTAACTGCTTCACGCCAAGGGTAATCTTCTTACTTGCCTTATCAACAGAGAGGACCATTGCATCGACCACATCCCCTTTATTGAGGAGTTCTGATGGGTGTGAAACTTTCTTAATCCAGCTCAAGTCTGAGATGTGGATCAATCCTTCAACACCTGGCTCAAGCTCAACAAAAGCGCCATAGTTGGTCAAATTGCGAATTTCAGCACGGACAACTTTTCCACATGGGTAGTTATTTTCCACATCTTCCCATGGATTTTTCTCTGTCTGCTTGATTCCAAGAGAGATTTTCCCTTCATCTTTCTGGATAGAGAGGACAATCGCCTTAACCTTATCACCACGATTAACAATCTGGCCTGGGTCAGTGACATTCTTTGTCCAAGACATTTCAGAGACGTGGATTAGCCCTTCAATGCCTGGCTCAATCTCGATGAATGCGCCATAAGGAACTAGGTTGACAATCTGTCCTTCAACAAGTGTTCCCGGTGGGTAATTTTGCTCAATCTTATCCCATGGATTTTCGTGCTTCTGCTTCAATCCAAGAGCGACACGTCCTTTATCGCGGTCGATGTTGAGGATGACAACTTCGAGCTCATCGCCAAGAGCCACCATTTCAGATGGGTGACGGATGCGCTTCCAGGTCATATCTGTTACGTGGAGGAGGCCATCAATTCCATCGAGGTCGAGGAAGA
Source organism: Chlamydiia bacterium (assembly GCA_022601545.1). GTDB lineage: Bacteria > Chlamydiota > Chlamydiia > Chlamydiales > JAJACM01 > JAJACM01. The sequence goes on from JAJACM010000017.1 coordinate 31,267, forward strand.
CTCCGAAGTCTGTGATGTTCTTCACAACCCCTTTTCTCAAGTCACCCTCTTTGATGTTCTCAAGCACTTCAGCCTTACGTGTCAACCGCTCATCTTCGAGTAGTTCACGACGTGAGACGACAATGTTTTTTCGCTCTTCATTAATCTTGAGGATTTTGACATCAAAGGTTTGACCGATGAAGTCATCGAGGAATTTAATTGGCTTATGGCTAAGTTGTGATCCGGGGAGGAATGCTTCCAGCCCTTGGATATCGATCATCAAGCCACCTTTAACCTTGCGGCTAACAGTTCCTGATACGACAAAGCCTTCGTCGCAGTTGTTGACGATTTCTTCCCATCGGCGTTGACGTTTGGCCTTCTCACGTGAAAGGATAATCTGTCCACTTTCGCTCTCTGCTCGCTCGATGTAAACTTCTGTTTCGCCCCCAACGGCTACTTCATCATCTTTGCCAAATTCTTCGATGGGGATGAGTCCCTCAGACTTGAGTCCAACATCAACAATTACAAAGTCTTTTGTGATTTCTACGACTGTACCGGTGAGGATGTGTCCTTCGGTCAAATTGGTGATCGCGCCAGCGTCGCTTGAGGTTTCTTTTTCGTCGAGTAGGCTTGCAAATAGATCGCGGTCTTCTTGTGAGACTTCGACCTCGCCGATAATATTTTGGTCTTCTAACCAGCTGTTTTGTTGTTGTTGGTTTGTCATGTTAAGGGTTTCTCCTAGTTAATCCTATCGCGGTCCACAAGCATTGTTGCATGGGTCTCCCGCATAAAGGCTGATGCAAAGAAATGAATGAATCATTATGATAAGACACCGCCTCCATTGATGCAGAGGAGTTTACTTTGTATAAAAAATAAAATCAACCCCAAACTCATCGAAGGGGTTGTTGGCTGAAAACTCAAAGAAAAAGTATGAGCATGAACACACGCATTTTAAAATTTGGTGGGGCCTCTGTAGCCACTCTATCCCACATCGAAAACGTCGCTCAAATTATTTATGATCGGCATGCAAATGGCGATCCTCTGGTGGTTGTGGTGAGCGCTATGGGGGAAATGACCGATTCATTTATTGCCCTTGCTGAGGCGATCCACCCCGACCCGCCTTCGCGCGAAAAAGATATGCTCGTCTCGGTTGGCGAGCGGGTCTCCATGAGTCTTCTCGCCATGGCTCTCCTCCGAAAGGGGGTGGATGCTATTAGTTTAACTGGGAGTCAGACGGGTGTGATTACCACCTCAGATCAAGGGGATGCGCGTATCCTGGACGTGCGTCCACACAGGGTTAAGCAACACCTTGCAGAGGGAAAGGTGGTGATTGTTGCAGGGTTTCAGGGGGTTAGTCGGGAAAAGGAGGTGACCACGTTGGGGCGCGGTGGGTCAGACACCTCTGCTGTTGCTTTGGGTGTCGCTCTTGGGGCTGAGTGTGTGGAATTTTATAAGGATGTGGATGGGATCTACTCGGAAAATCCGAAAAGAAACCCTCGTGCTAAAATTTTTACTACTGTATCGTATGAAAAGTTACAGTCAATTGTGGCCACCTCAGACCACGCCGTCCTCCATCCCCGGGCGATTGCGCTGGCTGAGCGGAATCATTTGATGCTAAAAGTGCTCTCTTATCACCCGAAAAGGTGGGAAAAAGAGCCTGGAACGCTCATTCAATCAGAGAAGGGGGCTCTTAGAGAGCCTGCTTTTGAATGCACTGAGGTATAGATGAAAGTAAAGAGTATTGTTGCTGCGGCCCATCAAAAGATGACTGAGGAAGTCCTCGGCAGAATGGGCGAGGTGAGTTGGGAATCGCTCCCTCAAGTCAAGGTGGAGAGTTGGACGCCGAGCAACAATCAACTGATTATCTATTATATTGGGGACTTTCGCCAGGAGGCGAGCCGATTTGTCTATGAGATGATCTCCCGGTGGCTGGTGCCGGGAAAGAGGGTGGTGGTCTCCACATTTTTTGCATCAGACTTTGCTTTTAAAGAGGAAGAGGGAAGTTTTACCCTTTGTGAGTTTCGCATTGATCTCGACTCAATTGAAGGGTTGGATGGGATTCGGAGAAATTTTACTCGATTAGCTGAAGAAATTTGTCTTGGAGCCACTTCCGCTTATCACGCTAGGCGTATTCTCGAGTTGAAAGGGGTGACGCTTGATGAGAAGCTCTTACTTGTTCATGAGCGAATTAATGAGTTGCTCCATCGCTTTGTCAACCTTTTCGATTATGACATGATCTCACTCATGCAACATTTTCTCACCTTGAGTCATCGCGAGTTTAAGATGATGCGGACAGTAAGCCATTTGTCTCGGATTGTTTATACCACCTATGTGATGCAAAACCAGCTCAAGCAGCGGGTTGAAAATGATCGTGAAAAGCGGCATATTGCGCTCCGTCTTGCACGAACTAAACTTCATCTTCCCTTTGGCTATAAGTCTGTACTTGGCATTTTTGTCTGCCTCAATATTTTGCAGGAGGGGGAGGTGTTTGAGAAAAAGCAACTTGTGCGGGCTATTAAAAAAGGGATCAATGGCGTGCGGATTGTCAAAGACTCCTATTTCATGAGTTGTGTACCCGATGAGGATATCTACGCATTCTATGTTGAGGTGGAAAAGGAGGCATTTGCGGAATTTTCTCAAGAGAGCATTCCTGAGATCAAAAAGCAGCTCAAGCGCCGGTTACTTGGAGCGGTTGAACATGTCATGCGCCCTGTTTTTATGCCACGTAATGAAGAGGAGACGATGAAGTCGATAGTACTTCTCAGTCACCAACTCCGGCTGATTCGTGATGCCCCACAGGTGATGATTCGTTTCGATGGGTATTCGCATCAAAAGCTGGGTTTTACGGTGGTGATTTTGCGCTTACTTCTCAATCGAACTCCTGAGCTTGAGCAGTTGCTCGGAAAAGACCATCCTTTCACTGTAGAGAAGGTGAAGCAGGTGGGCTTTTTGAGAAAGAAATATCCCAAAGAAGCGATTGTGTTACGCGTTGAGCCACCGATTGGCGATTTTCTGCGTGAAGATCAGTCGATCGATTTTAATCGCGCGCGGCAATATGTGCTGGGCGAGGTTGAAAAGCGGTTTAGCCGGGTCCGCGATTTCAACGGGGGGATGATTTCTAAGCAGCTCGAATATCTTAAACAGTTGCATCACGAGTTGTTGGATCGGGGCTATACGAATGGCTTGCGCATTGAGAACTTCTTCTATGCTGTCAAGCCGATTGAGCGGAGAGCAGTGGTGAAGTTAGAGAAGATGATTGCTTTTTATGTCTTGTACGAAGCGCTCTCCCAGGAAGAGGGGCCGGAAGATGAGTTCTTAATGAAAAAAGATGTGGTGGGAAAAAGTCAGCTCATTGTGTGTCGAGCCGCAAAAGAGGCGGTTATAGTCGCCATTGAGGAGCGATTTGCAGAAGAGGGGATTTCAGAAAGAGACTACTACACCTTCAAGTTGAGCGAGGAAGGGAGTTTTTACATTGGATATATTTTCCCTCTCGAGGCGACTTTGTATTGACAATGGTGCTTTTGGAAAATATACTCGGTGAGACATGAATGGAGAAGCCTATGATTATCGAGCCGTCAATTATCGCCTGTCAATTTGAACATTTAGCTGAAGAAGTGAAAAAGGTAGAAGAGGGCGGGGCCGATATGATTCATGTTGATATCATGGATGGCCACTTTGTTTTCAATATCACCATTGGATTTCCTATTTTAGAGGCGCTCAATCGGACCACCGAGATGTATCTCGATGTCCACTACATGGGCTATAATGTCTTTGATTATGTGGAGCGGTTTGTTCAAAGTGGGGCTGATTGTGTCAACTTCCATTGTGAGGCGACTGAAAATGTGGATGATGTGATCGACTATCTGTGGAAGGCAAATGTCCATGTGGGGTTGGCGCTCAATCCAGAAACACCCATTTCGATGGTGGAAAATTACCTCCATCGGGTAGATACGATTTTGCTGATGACTGTCAATCCTGGATTTGGAGGGCAGCCATTTATTGAGGAGTCTTTTGACCGCATTGAGGAATTGAGAAACTTGATTAACTTTAAGCGGGTGCGCAAGCGAAAGGTGGTTTCAATGGATGAAGATCTCGATGCGTTTGAAGAGGTGGATATCCGAGTCGATGGGGGGATTTCAGATCAGAATATTGCCGAGTGTATGAGGCGGGGAGCGACACAGTTTGTGGTGGGCTCTCATCTGTTTAAGCAGCCCGATTATAAAGCAGCTATCGAAGCGTTGCGAGGGGCAGGGAAAGTAGGTTGAGTGAAAAGCGGTTGAAAGTGTGCACCATTGGTGGGGGAACGGGAAATTTTGTGGTCTTGCGAGGCTTGAAGCAGTTCCCGATTGATATTAGCGCGATTGTTTCGATGGCAGATGATGGGGGGAGCACGGGGATTTTGCGCGATGAGCTGGGGGTTTTGCCCGCAGGCGATGTCCGCCAGTGTATGGTCGCCCTTTCAGACTCTTCTTTTTTAATGCGCAACTTGATGAATTACAGATTTGAAAATGGAGGGTTGTCAGGCCATAGCTTTGGTAACTTATTTCTCTCAGCACTAGAAAAGGTGACAGGTAGCTTTGAGCGTGCAGTGGAAGAGGTGGGGCGCATTCTCAATATTCAGGGAAAGGTGATTCCGGTGACGACTCAACAAGTGCGGCTTCGGATGGTGCTTAAAAATCGAAAATTACTCGAAGGGGAAAAGCAGATTTACCTCTCCAAAGAGATTGATAAGGGATATCAAAGCATTTACCTCGAGCCTTACCCCAAGGCAAATCCCCACGCAATTTCAGAAATTATGGAAGCAGATGCGGTGGTGATTGGGCCAGGGGGGCTACACACCTCGCTGATTGCCAATTTATTGGTAGATGGGGTGGCTGATGCGCTGCTTGAAACACGGGCGAAGAAGATTTTTGTGGTCAACTTGATGAACCGAAAAGGGCAGACGACAGGCTATCAGGTGAGCGATTATGTCGCGGAGATGTCAAAATACCTCGGGCGGGATGCCTTTGACCATATCATTGTTAACCGTCAGCTTCCCCCTAAGGAGTTGATTGAGGTGTATCGGGAAGAGGGGGAGCTTGTGTGCAATGATATGGAGGATCCACGCGTGGAATTGGCCGATTTACTGGGAGCACCAGAAGTGACCTGTCCCTCTGATCTTCTCCGGCGCAATTTAATTCGCCACGACTCGAATGCCTTAGCGGAAAAATTGATGGAGATTCTAGAGGTGAAAAAAGGGGAGAAGGACTCTTTATGTTATGCATCTTCGACCTAGATGATACGCTCATTGAAACGAGTAAAGAGATCACCACACAGGTGTTTAAAAATCTCCTTGATTGCTTTGGAGCGAGTCCAATTGACCCCACTCAGGAAAATCGCATTTTTCAGGCTTTATGCCGGCTCAATCAAGGGGCAAAGAGTAGTAGGGGGTGTTTGGCCGAGTATTTAGAGATTCATCAGGTGGAGGAGTCGCTCGCCAAGCAAATTCTTTTGAGATATGAGAGCGCTGGATTTGAAGATATTTCTATTCAAGTCGATCAATCGCTCATTTGCATGCTCGAAGAATTTTCTAAAAAACACACGTTAGCTATTGTCACACGGGGGAAGAAGGGGTGGCAAGAGGCCAAATTAAAAAAATCTCGATTGCCTTTAACCCTCTTTCATAAGATACTGATTACCTCAGAAGAGGGAAAGCGTCCCCATTACCAGGCGTTAATGCAAGAGCTTGATTATCAAGGACATGAGGTGGTGGTCATTGGGGATCGGATAGGGGTGGATTTGGCTCCGGCCAAGCAGTTGGGGTGTGTGACAATATTATTTGAGAATGTAAGAAATAATTCTCAGATTGATTTAGGAGGGCAAGTTGATTATACTATTGCCCAGATGGAAGAGTTATACGGAGTTTTTGACCGTATCGAACGCAATAATTTTGTAAGGTGTTTATGACAACTACTAATCAGATGACGACAAGTAACCAGCTGACTCCTGGCATGACCATCTCTGTCGACGGGACAGTATTTCGCGTTGAGTCGAGCGTTAAAGTGACCGTGGCTCGCGGAGTGCCTTTTATTAAAACGAAATTGAAAAATTTAGTGACTGGGGACGATCTTGAAAAAACCTTCAAGCTCGATCAGCCTGTTGAAGAAGTGAAATTGGCCGAAAGGCGGCTCGAATATCTCTATTTGGAGGGAAAAACCCACCTCTTTTTAGATATTGATTACCTCGACCAAATTGTGGTGCCCCAGGAAGTGGTGGGGAATAACATCAATTATTTGAAAGAAGGGATCCAAGTGAGTGCAATGCTTTACGGGACCAACGTTTTTTCCATTGAGCTTCCACAGTTTTTGGAGTTGATGGTTGTTAAGACAGAGGATCTCGATGCTGAGGCGGCAATGAGCGCTTCGACAAAGCTTGCCATTTTAGAGACTGGAGCCAAGGTGTCAGTTCCCATGTTTGTTGATACTGGGGATATTATTAAAGTCGATACACTCTCACAAGAATATGTGCAGAGGGTCTAACACGGAGTAGATGGTGGATACAAAACAAATTAAAGAACTCATGATTGCAATGGAGCGATTCAATATGAAAAAGCTCCACCTGAAAGAAAAAAATGGGCTTGAGATCGATCTCGAAAGGCAGGGTGAGCCAGAGCGTATTCCAATGCCTGCTCAGCACGAGTCAAAGAATGAGGCTGTATTGAATGCTGCGGCAACGCAACAAGCAAAGCAGACGGTTATTCATTATGAGGCTCCACCGGCAAAAGAGGTCGCTGCTGGAGATGAGCACTTTAAACCAGTCAAGTCTCCAATGGTAGGGACTTTCTATTCATCGCCGACACCAGATGCTCCGGCATTTGTGAAAGTAGGAGATCGGGTGACGGCTAAGACAGTTGTGTGCATTGTCGAGGCAATGAAAGTGATGAATGAAGTGGTTGCAGGCACAGATGGTGTCATCAAAGAGGTTTTATTGAAAGATGGTGAGCCAGTCGAGTTTGACCAGCCACTATTCAAAGTTGAATCGTAAAGATAGGTGTGGGATGAAAAAGGGGATAAAAAAAGTACTCATAGCTAACCGTGGGGAGATTGCGGTTCGAGTGATCAGGGCGTGTCATGACATGGGGATTCATACTGTTGCTGTCTACAGTGATGCCGATAGAGACTCGCTACATGTGCTATATGCCGATGAAGCCATCTGCATTGGAAAGGCTAAGTCGACAGAATCATACCTGAAGATTCCAAACATTTTGGCAGCCTGTGAGATTACCGGTGCCGATGCGATCCATCCTGGGTATGGCTTTTTAAGTGAAAGCGCCCAGTTTGCTTCAATTTGTGAGAGTTGTGGCGTGAACTTTATTGGGCCACACCATACTACCATTTCTCAGCTTGGGGATAAGTCTCAGGCAAAAAACATTGCCAAGAAGGCCAAGTGCCCCGTGATTCCAGGATCTGATGGGGTGGTCTCTTCTGCAGAAGAAGGGCTCAAGGTAGCAGAGAAAATTGGCTATCCAGTTTTTATCAAAGCATCAGCTGGTGGTGGTGGAAAAGGAATTCGCATTGCCCAGTCAAAAGATGAGTTTGTCCGTCTATTTTCAGCTGCTCGACACGAGGCTCAGAGTTGTTTTGGCAACCCCGATATCTATTTGGAAAAGATGATTGTCAATCCGCGCCACATTGAGATTCAAGTGCTCGGTGATCAACAAGGGCACTATATCCATCTCGGGGAAAGGGATTGCTCGATTCAGCGTCGGCGTCAGAAGCTAATTGAAGAAACGCCGAGTCCAGCACTTAACTCATCCCTGCGCAAAAAGATGGGTGAGGCAGCAGTGAGTGTATGCCGCGCGGCCAAGTACTATTCAGCGTGTACTGTCGAATTCCTACTCGATGACCACAACAATTTCTATTTTATGGAAGCCAATACCCGTGTTCAGGTTGAACATACTATTACCGAAGAGGCAACAGGAGTCGATATCGTGCGCGAGCAGCTCCGTATTGCCATGGGTGAGCCTCTCCAATATAAACAAGATGACATCAGCTATACCTCCCATGTCTTTGAATTCCGCATCAACGCAGAAGATCCTGCTAACCAATTCCGCCCCTCTCCAGGCCATCTTGAGTATTATATCCCAAGTGGGGGTAAAGATATCCGAGTGGATAGTGGGTGTTATGCCGGCTATACCATTCCCCCTCACTACGATTCAATGATTGCCAAGCTCATTGTGAAGGGAAAAGATCGCAATGAGGCCATCCAACGCTCTTTGCGCGCTTTACGCGAGTTTCATATTGGCGGAGTGAAATCAACCATCCCCTTCCACCAATACATGCTAAAAGACGATGTCTTTCTGAGCGGCAAGTTCACCATTGAATACATCGATTCTCTCATCGATGAGGGGTGTAACTTCACACTTGAAACAGAAGAGCTTCCCGAGCTCGCCCACGTTTGATCTCTTTTGAAGGGTTCAGTCGATAAAGGATGACTATGGCCAACGCCGTTTGCCACAAACAATTTCATGCTCCAAATTCTGCGTTAGAGGATCATACTCCCGCTTCTCGTCTGCCATCTGATGTGGTTCAAAAGGTTTTAGAGAGTTGCTCTAGTCATAGGGTATGGAAATTTCGCTTGGTCTCAAAAAAGTGGTATGCAGCTTCAGTCCAACTACTCATTGATCGGGTATTTAGATGTATTCAATCCTCACCATGTCTTGCAATGACTGGCAAGCTTCATGTAAGTAGATTGCCTGAATTGAACGGCTATTTGAAAGGGGCAAACCTCTCTTGTGCTTCTTATGTTTGTGTGGAGAAGGAGTTTACGGGGCGGTTTAGACGTATGATGGCCTTACTGCAGAATGAGGCAAAAGGTGGTGTTGCGGTCTATAATAGAAAAACGGTGTTGGCCACGTTTTTCAGAGATCTCGAGGTGGCTTATCAGGATGAGGTGAGTGGGAGCAAAGAGGAGGTGCATTGGATATTGCAAATCGCCTCGGAAAGATATGGGGTGGAAAAAGACTACTTTCAACCGGAAAGATTAGATAAGGCCTCGGATATTGCGCGCATTCGGATGGTGAGATTGGTAGAAAAAGGGGATCGGGATGGGGCGATTGAGATGGCAAATTCTTTTGAGCATGGAGCTCTGCGGGACGAGCTATTAGAGTCACTATTTTGGGAATTCACTAAGACAGGGGAGGTTGAGTGTGCAGAAAAAACGCTCAATCAAATAGATGACCCACATAAACTCAGAATGCGGACATTAGATTTCCATCGCTTATTAGCACGAAATGGGAGGTTAGATCGCCCACTTGCCCTAGGGGGCCATCCGATTGATGCAATTACAGAGGCTTCATGCTACCTATCAGGTGAGGCGGCCGACAGTCTGATTCGCATTCATGTAGAGGGGGCAAAGTGGGATGATGCACGCATCCAAATCCTCCATGGCGCTGCACTTTTTGGCAACAGGGAGTGTGCGTGGTATTTGTGGGAACAGGTGAGGGAGCTTCCTGATCAAAAGTATGTGGATGGTTACCTACAAAAGGCGTTTGAAAAGTTAGGAGATTTTGAGCAGGCTGCTTATTTTTTTAAACGAGGAAGAAAGGAGTGGCCACTCCCTCGATCGGAGCTTCTCGAAGGGCTGATCAGTGATGGGAGAGTTAAATGTGCCTTGGAAGTATGTAGGAAAGTCCATCAGGGTGAGCGGAAGGCAGCCTTTGCTATGTTGATTGGCCCCATTCAAAAAATCGCAAGCATGAAGCGGGCAGAGGTAGAAGAATGGATATTGGCCCTTACTGTTGAAGAACAACTCGAATTGAAAGGTGAAAGAGCGCTACTCTACATTGCCATCGGTCAGAGCGAAATGGCTCGAAGCCTATTTGATCCAATCTCTGATGCGCCACAGGTGGTGCTTGAACCTCTGGCCATGAGTCTTGCTCAAGAGATAGGAATCGAGCAGGTATTTGAAGCTCTATCATTGAAACGAAAACCTTTATGGTTGCAACTCCAAGTGATGAAGAAAGTGTGTGCCCATGAACTTCTCGATGGCCGGGTGGATCAAGTTCTAGACTTCATCGACTCGATTGCGCAAAGTCACCACAAATTTGACCTTTACATGGCCTTGGCACTTCAACTCGTCCGTGAAGGCTCAAAAAGAGAAATAGCCATGGATTTGTTCCGCAGAGCAAAATATGTGGAAACTCCCCGGTTAGATTTCAGCAATTTTGACTACGAGTTGAATAAACTGATTATACAGCTAAAATGTGAGGGTGAGATGTGCTTTGCAGGAGAAATTGCACTGCTACCCTCATCAAAAGAGCAGCAATTAAGTCACATTTTCCACCTATTCGCAAGTTGAGAGTGTAGCTATCCCCTGAAGCTCAAGAGGTTTCAATATCACCAGGTCTGATAAAAGTAAAAGACTCCATATGGATGCGTTTCGTCGCCATGGCAGATCTTTGAGCTTAGCGGACATTCAACTATCCATGCCAGAGGAAGCACCTGGTACTCCTGGGCAATTCATTTTAAAGCTTTTTGAGCGGATAATCAGCTTTTTTAATGAATTACTTGTGGCATTCCAATGTAGAGGAAAATGATTCGACGGGCGTCATAAAGCTTTGCGATAGTGACTTTTCTTTTGCCTTACTAATGGAAAAACGATACAGTTTTCCCTTTTAAATGCTAAATGGAATTTTGCGATATACGAGCAATAAACTACCGGGGGAAATACGATGTCTAACATAATCTCAGCGGCAGGCCCAATCCGACCTCAAGGGGTGGTGGAGGTGGCGGCTGTTCTCTCTCCTGTGTCCAAACTCCCATCGGATGTGGCCCAAAAAGTTTTACAGAGAAGTCCCAATCAGATTTTGTGGAAGTTCCGGCTGGTATCCCGCCAGTGGCGTTTTGAATGTACTCAACTTTTGATTCAAAGAGTGATGAAATGTGTGCAACTGTCGTGTTTTATGGAACTAGATCCAGGGCTTAAGCTAGATACAGTTGTTGATATGCAATGCTTTTTAGTGGAAACCAATTTTGCGTGTTACCACTATGTGGCAGCACAAGATAGTTTTGAAGGACGTTTTAAAGCGGTGATGTATCTGCTGGAAAATGAGGTTAAAGGTGGCTATCCCATTTTTAATAAAAGCTCATTACTGCCCCCCTTTTTAGAAGAGATTGAAGCCGTTTATGAGATTGAACTAGATACAGACAAAAAAGAGCGTCGTTTTTGGAGCTTGCAAATCGCTTCGGAGAAATATGGGTTATGTATCAATTATTTCCCACATGAAAGGCAAGCTATGAATGCGGGGATTGCTAGGGCTAAAATCGAGCGTTTGGAGGAGCAGGGGGATTGGGATGGGGCGATTCAGGTTGCTGAAGCATTTGGGGACGAAAAAATTAGAGATATGTTATTGAGTTCTTTGTGTTACTCATGCACGCATGCGGGGGAGATGGATAGAGCGAAGAAAATCCTCTCACTGATTAATTGTCCCCACACAGTCAAGTTGGGGACGATCACATTTCATTCTCAATTGGCTCGCCAAGGGAAGCTTGACTATGCGCTTGCACTTGGGGCGGATCCGATAGAGATGATTGAACAAGCTGCATGCTATTTATCAGGGGATGCGGTCGATCAGCTCATTCGTACGCGTGTAGCAAAGAGGAATTGGGATCTTGCCCGTATCAGGATAATGAAACAAGCAGCTTGTTTCGGTATGAGTGAGTCGGCTTGGTATTTGTGGAAAAGGGTTGGAGCAGTACCTAATGTAAGTTGGGTAGATAGTTGCTTAGCGAGGACATTTGAAGCGTTAGGCGACCTTGATCATGCGGCTTTTTATTATGAGAGAGGAAATACTGAGTGGAGGCTAATTAATTCCCCATTGACTGTCAAGTTAGTTGAAGGGGGAAAGATCGCTGAGGCTTTGGGGATTTGCAAAAAAGTCACAAGCGCTGATCGAGTGCTCTACTTCTGTAATTTAATCAAGTCGATTGAGCGACTTTCAGATGAGAAGAAAGGGGAAGTTGAAGAGTGGCTATGTGCGCTTTCACAACAAGAGCAGATTGATCTGCAGGGAGAGAGAGCAGCTCTTTATATTGCCATTGGTCAGTACCAGAATGCTAGAAACCTATACGATCCGATATCCAGCACTCCCCAAAAAGTTCTCGAGCAACTAGGAAAGTGTTATGCTCGAGGGCTTGGAATCGGCGGAGCGTATGAAGACCTATCGATAAAGAATCTATCACAAGAAATGAGGTTTGAATGGATTTGTGAGGTATGTTCAGATGCGATTTCAGCACAGCGAATGGATCAGGTAATCGAATATATCGATTCACTTGAGATAGATGCACATAAGTTTTATCTCTACACCACCTTAGCTTTTCAATTTATCGAACAAAGTGAAACTAGAGAAAGAGGAATGGATTTATTCCGCTCTGCAAAAGCAGTGGTGACACCTGAAACTGATTTTAGTCAGAATTTACACAAGTGGTATAGGGCGATTCGACTCTTAAAATCAGCTGGGGAGTATTGTCTTGCAGGGGAAGTGGCCATGTTACCTCCCTCAAAATCGGTGCAATTAACGCTCATCTGCCATCTATTCAGTTGTTGAGGGAACAATCTCTTATCTAGAAAAGGATGGTCGGAATATCCCCTTTTAGTCATGTTGGGTGTGGGGGAATTTTTATGTATTGCGGCCCAATCATTGATTCGCATGCTCATCTCTGGGATTTAGAGGAGTTTACGCTCCCATGGCTTGACTTTCCGGGGATGGAGGTGCTTAAGAGAAGCTTCCGGTTAGATGACTATATGGCAGCCTGCAAGGGGGTAGGAATTTGGCAGTCGGTCTATATCGAGGTGGATGTCGAAAAGAGCCAGCAGGTTAAAGAAGCTCAATTTGCCATTGGTCTTTGCAAGTGGGAAGAGACCCCATTCCAAGCTTGCGTGATTGGAGGAGATTTAACTGATAGAGAGTTTGGGTCTTATATCCAGCAATTTGCTAAGAGCCCTTATGTCAAAGGGGTGCGGATGGTGCTAGCTATGCCTAACCGCCCAAGAGGGCTCTGTCGGGAGCCTATCTTTATTGAAAATCTCCGCTTACTCGGCCAGTTGGGGCTTCATTTCGAGTTTTGTGTCCGCTCACAAGAGCTAGGCGATGTGGCAAAGACCATTGAAGAGTGTCCTGATACCCAATTTGTCCTCGATCATATTGGGGGGATTGGGGCATTTGAAACCGAAGATGAGGCGTTGGAACGCCTTGCCGAATTGCCCAATTGCACCTGCAAGCTCTCTGGGATCATCACCTCGATTAAAGGCCGGCCCAATTGGACCAAAAAGGACTTAGCCCCCAATATCCTGAAGGCAATAGAGCTCTTTGGTGAGGATAGGGTCTTCTTTGGAAGCGATTGGCCCCCTTGTACAATAGCCGACTCGCTCGCCACTTGGGTTTCTACCCTAAAGGAAATTGTTCCTCCAAGCCTACAAGAAAAAATTTTCTTTACAAATAGTAGAAGGGTTTATCGCCTGTAATTGACACAATTGCTTAGCCTAAGCTATAATCCTCTCATTCGATTGTTGGAGGAATTGGGTAATGAGTAGTTTACTGGGGAGTAATGCTGCATTAGCGAGAGTGGGGAGTCATGAGGGATAGGAATGTCGGGAATTAGTGGTGTTGCGGCGGGTGTAGGCCAGGTGTTGGGAAAGGTGAATCTCTTTGAGGAGAGGCTGGTTCGGGATTTGCACGTGTTGGTGTTGTCTTTTTTACCCAAGAGACATTTGGCGCTTTCATGTCAGGTGTGTCGGAGTTGGAATGATGCTGCGCGTGGTGGGGTGGTCGTGCAGGTGGATCGCTTTATTCGACAAATTTTTCCACATATTGAGTATGGAGAGGATGAGGGAAAGACATGGTCTGAGACAGGGGTGGCGCTTAAAAGACGTCGAGATGCGTTTAGAAGTGAGGCTATTCGGCGGGGTATTTGGACTGATGGAGGGGTATTAGCAAGGCAATCATTGGAAGGGGTGGGGCAGCTGTATTGGCCGGTGTATGATGAGTCGTATTGGATTCCTTCGCTGCTTGCCGATTGGCTTGAGAGGATTGGCGCCTTGGAGAATAATAGGTGTTTTTCGGCTTTATCTTATTTTATCCATCGGTTTTTTGAAAATGGACTGCCGGTAGATGAGACTCTTGATCTCTTGCTCACATTCCAACCCTCTAAAGAAAGAAATCGGCTTGTGAACTACTTAGCAACCCCCACTCGAGAGGTTCATAGACACCCCATTTCTGATTTTCGCATGATCATTCGTGCGGTGAAGCAGGGGGAAATCGAACAGGCACTAAAGATTTATACAGAGAAAGTAGGGTCTGAAATTACAATGTATTCCACTATGTACCTGGCCAGGGCGTTCCTTGCAAGGGACGAGTTTGAAAGGATATCTGAAATATTGCCTAGATGTAAGAAATTGGGGATTGGAGAAGAGATTGGATGTGGCTTGATACAGAAGGGTGAATATGATCGCGCATTTGAAGTAGAAGAGATTTACCATGTTGCTTTACTGACTGAGTTATTGAAAAGGGGAGAAGTCGAGCGGGTCCAAGATAAATTGACCTCGGTTGAATCCTATTCTGCTAGCCGCACTCGCCTGCTTGAGATGTTGATAGTTGAGGCATTTAAGCAAAGGGCTCTAGGAATTGTCTCATCAGTATTGAAGAAAGCTTCTTTTATGCGAGCTCAAGTGTCAGTCGGGTATGCCGGGATGGGATTTTTCAAAACTGCATTTAAGATGGCAGGAGAAGTGAGCGATTTAGATCAACGGAAAAGGTGGCTTGTATTGATAAGAGAAGTTTGTCCTCGGATGGGGGTGGCTGAGCGAGCTACTATGTGGGAGATTGTCAGTGGATGGAGTCGATCGGTCCGGGCGCATTTACAAGAAGTGAGTGAGGCACAGATGGTGGGGCGTAGGTGCCCGCAGATTCTCCAATCGATAGGCTGCTTATTTGCGGTCGTTAAAGTTGAGTCAACCTGGGCAATTGAAGAAAAGGTGCGCTTAGCACTCGCGGCAAATGATCTTGTTCGGGCGGAAACATTTGCAGGACCGCCGGGAGAGTTAACGATCGAAAAAGAGCTACTTGATGCTTGGATAGAAGCTGGACAATTTGAGAAAGTCGATGCTCGCCTTGATGTCATTCGAAACTCTATTGATCTGCCTGGATCTAGGGAGATCGATCGGTTGGAGTCAGTCTGTGTGAGTTGTGAGCGGCATGGACACCGCGCAATGACCGATATCTATCTCAACCGGCTAAGAAGTGAAGATCGACAAGCTCGGATCTGGGTACAGCTTGCGCTAGAATGTGCAAAGCGAGGAGAAGTTGCATCTGTTAGAACATGGATGGAGCTCGATCATGATTATTTACAAAGACATCCTGACCAGGCAGATAACTCTAGCGATGCCAATGGGTATTATAGAGATTTGGTGCGAGCACTTGCTGAGCAAAGGGAATATCACCTCGCCTACTGGATAGTGGTGAAACGCCCATTTATAGGAGCGCACTCCCCCGATCCAAAAGATATGAGTGGAGTTGCGTTTGCCGAACTCATTGAAGTGATGGCAAAAAATGCTGGCAAGCCTCTAAAATTCTATTTAGGCTAGTTTTTTTTCAATGAGCGGTTTTTCAAGCGCTTGGTATTGACTCTGGGCTTGGCTTGCCCTTGTGTTGATTTGCGACCTGAGACCACTTCGTGTAAATCCTGGATGGCAAAAAAGGCATCGGCATCTTCTTGCAAGACGAGATCTTTGAGTTCAGCGAGATCAAGCCTTTCAACAATGACCAAGAGCACTTCACGTGCTTCGTGGGTGTATCCGCCGCAGCCATAAAGGATGGTGAGCCCAAGGCCAAGCTTTTCGGTGATCGCCTTTCCTACACTTTCAGCTTTATTGGAGATGATCATCACAGACTTGAGCTCATCTAATCCGACAATCACCAGGTCGATCATCTTAAAGGCGACAATATAGGTGAGTAGTGAGCGGAGGGCAATGTGCCAATCGTAGAAGATGAGTCCATAGGCGGAGAAGACAAAGACATTAAAGAAGAGGACCACTTGTCCCACGGTAAAGCCCCATCGCCTATTGACAATGATTCCCATAATCTCACTTCCATCCAAACACCCCCCATTGCGAATAATGAGCCCCACGCCCGATCCTAAGATAGCACCTCCAAAGACAATGATCTCAAGCGAGTCCCCATGAAATGGAGGCAGTGCCTCAAATAGGGCCAAAAAGATGGCAAAGAGGATAATCGAGATGATAAACTGAATGACAAACGACTTTCGAATATGGCGGTAAGCTAAGAAGAGAAAGGGGATATTGAGGATGACAAGAAAAAACGAAATCCAGCTATCGCCGAGCAACCGCCCGAGGATAAGGGAGATCCCCACAATCCCTCCATCAATCAGCTCATTGGGGTAGAGAAAAACGCGGATCGACAAAGCGGCAAGGATTGCCCCGACGAGTATCCAAAAGTAGGATCTCATTACTTGAAGTCTGGTCTTGCTGCTGGCAGTGGCGATTTCAACCATCTGGGTCTCTCACGTTTTTGTTGCCATTGTAGACAATTTATGAATATAAAAAAAGAGGTTGGATATAATCCAACCTCTTATGGTTTCGCGGGAGACGAGACTCGAACTCGCAACTTCCACCGTGACAGGGTGGTGCTCTAACCAATTGAACTACTCCCGCTCAACTGTTG
>JAJACM010000018.1 GCA_022601545.1 Chlamydiia bacterium
CGAGAGGGTTTATTGCGCCATGGAGTTTGCTTTACTCTATCCATATGATGATCATCCCGCTTGTGCGTGTATGAGCTGGTATGTGCGATCAGCCAGGACGTGGGGAGTGCTTCCCGATGTTGATCGCATCAAAGAGCAGGAAAATCGAGGGGCAATTGCTTCAAAAGTGGCCCCTGTCTTGCTCGATCAGGGACTCGTCGAACAAGCCCGCTCACTCTTGCCACTGGTTGCCTTGCCTCAAGCACAGAATAGCTTGGAGTTGCGGATTGCGATGTTTGGAGACCTCGCTACTAGTCGAGAGGAAATCGTACGCCTTTGGTCAAAAGGGGTGCATATAGGGCTTGGTATTGACGTAAAGAGTTTGAAGTCTTGGGTATTGCGCGCAATGGAAGGGGGATTTGTCCAAGAAGTGGAGCTGTTTTTAGGCGAGTCATTCCTTGACCCATTGACGCGAAGAGAAATCAGAAATGTAATGATCAAGTATTACTGTGATCAACAAGCTTTTGATCAAGCAATCAAGTTGATTGCATCCATAGAGCAGCCATTCCAATACTGTCTTAAAACAGCCGATGCCATGTTTCAAGCGGGAAAAAGTGAGGAGGCACGAAGGTTGATAGGTGAATTCATCACTGAGTTCCATGATCATTTTATTGATGAATATATTAAAAGGATAGAGTTGAAATCTGTTGAACGGATCGAGTTTTTTGCGCGTCAGATGGAAGATCAATACTGTTGCAACCAGATTTTAATCTCTCACTTGGGTGGGGTTGTTGAGGCGAGAAAATATTTGCTTGCACTTGGGTGGATCAGGGGGATGGGTCCTATTGACAATGATCAGGTCATCACTTTACTCGCTAAAATTGCTCCTGCAGCAAGGTGGGGAGCGCGCCCCTTTGTCGATCAGTGTTTGAAGCTAATTGACGATTCGTTAAGAAAGTTACACCATCATAGAAACGTAAAAATAATTATGCGGCTCATTGAAGAAAACACCGTTGAGTACGAGGCTGAACAGGGAAATTTTGCCCCTGCAAATAAATGGTTTGACCAAGGGGATATATCAGACCATCTAGAGTTGCTTAAAAGGGTAATAGAGATTGCGATTGATCGCGAAGAATATCAACTCGCACGCAGATGGGTGGAGGGAATTCCATGGGACCAAGACTATCCAGCGGTTTTAGCAGCCCTTTGGAGACTTGGTTTAAACGATTTAGCCGATCGAGTATCATTCTATATCGATAACGTGGATGATGTGCAAAGTAGCGCGATTTACAGATTGGCTCCAAACCATCCAGAGTTGGCTTTTACTCACACTCTCAACCTTCCGGTTCCAAAAAGACTCATTGTCCTTAGAGGTTGGCCTAGAATAGGGGAGAGAGAAGCCCGTGAGATTTTCGATCATATCGATGAGCTTGAAAATCCTGCAAACTATCTGCTTGAGAATTTTGGAGTCCCCCCCCGCCTCCTCAAGAGTGGACTATTTGCCCACTTTGAAAAAGCGATGACTTATTTGACAGACAATACCGTTAGAAACAAATACTGGAAGGAGGGAGCGATACAAGCTTCTAAACAGGGAAGAATAGATAAGGCACTCACCTATTTGCAAAATGTTAACGCGGATGAATATGATGGGACTTATGCTGAACTCATTGAAGTGTATGGGGAAGAGCGATGCAAGTAACGCCGTTTATCCCTCAAGATCTACTCACCAAGACGCTCCAGTTTGTCCCTGCTGAAATGCAACATGAGGTAGCTTGTGTCTCTCGAGAATGGCATACGGCAGTGTTATGGGCCACCCACCTAAGTGCACTTGAACTATTGCGCTGTGTGGGAATCACCATTCCTCCTGGGAAGATCCCGCAAACAGACGGGTATAGTTGGAAGCGGGTAATCTGTGAAGTGCATCATCGGGCACACACACTGCTTGTGTGGCCACGGCATGGCTTTTCCCGAGTGCCAAACATTCCTAAGAGAGTTTATTGCGCCATGGAGTTTGCGTTACTCTATCCATATGAAGATCAGCTCGCTTGTGCGCGGATGAGTTGGTATGTGCGATCGGCCAGGGAGTGGGGAGCGTTTACCGATATTGAGCAAATCAAAGCGCAGAGGAATCGAGGGGCAATTGCGGCAAAAGTGGCGCCAATTTTGCTTGAGCAGGGGCTGGTCGAACAGACGCGCGCACTATTGCCCTTGGTTGACAAATCTCAGGAACGGTTTAATTTAGGGATGCGGATTGTGATGGCAAAAGATTTGGCGGCAAGTCGCGCTGAAATGATGCAGCTTTGGAAAAGAGAGGAAAATCAAGGGCTTGAAATTGAATTTGAGAGTGTGGAGTCTTGGGTTCTCCGTGCACTCGAAGGGGGATTTGCCGATGAAGTGGAGCTGTTTTTATCCGATCCAGTAGTGAATCAGCCAATCCGTCGGGGGGGCAGACAGGTGATGATCAAATATTACTGCGATCAAAAAGCATTTGATCAAGCCCTTCAGGTGGCCCAAGCTTTGAAGGTGAAGAGCCAAACATATTTGAAAATTGCTGATGCCATGTTTCAAGCGGGGCAAAGTGAGGATGCAAATGAGCTGATTGATGGTTTGCCGCGAGAAAATCGCGAGCATTTGATCGATTATTATATTGAAAACACGTTAAAAGGCGGCAAAGTTGTCGAACGAATCGGTTTTTTTGTCAGTCACATGGGAAATCAAGATAGGCGCAATCAGATTTTACTCGCTCACTTAACAACTGCAGTTGAAGCGGAGAAATATCCACTTGCACTTGAGTGGATCAGGGGAATGGTTCCTCTTAAAACTAAGCAAGCCGGGAAGTTGCTTGCTTCGATTGCTCCTGCTTCAAAGTGTGGTGATCGGCCATTTGTCGATGAGTGTTTGGCGCTAATTGATCACGCGTTGCAAAGTTCAAACAGCGATGAGAAGGTAAGAAGCAATCTGTGTAACATTGAACAAAACACTGCTGAGTATGAGGCTGAACAGGGAAACTTTGCTCCTGCTAAAAAATGGATTAGCCAAGCAAATCTCGAGGAGAACTCCAAGGTGTTTTTTAGACTGCTCGAGAAGGCCATTTCACATGCGCAATATGATTTAGCACTTGAGTGGTTTAAAATGTATCCTTCAGCAATAGCTTGTGTAGTTAGTCTAAAAGCGCTTTGGGTGTGTGATTTAAATGAGTTGGCAGATCAATTTCTTGCGCTTGTAGAAGATGTTGGCTACGTGAAATCAGCTGTGGCTTATTACTCGATTTTAGATCTCCCAGAATTGGCTTTTGACCGGTCGGTCGATTTCCCGGTTGCAGAGAGGCTAAACGTCCTGAGCTATCTGCATATGCTGGGAGAGAAGGTAGTCCGCGAGATTTTTGACCGTATCGATCAGCTTGAAAACCCCGAAGAATTTTTATTTAGAGTAGGAGGAGCTGTTTCACGAATCCTTACAAGTGGATTATTTTCCTACTTTGAGAAAGCGATGACTTATTTGACAGACGATACCGTTAGAAACAAATACTGGAAGGAGGGAGCGATGCAAGCTTCTAAACAGGGAAGAATAGATAAGGCACTTATCTATTTGCAACGCGTTAACGCCGATGAATATGATGGGACTTATGCCTCTGTCATTGAAGTGTATGAGGAAGAGCGATGCAAGTAACCCCCTCAATTCCTCAAGATCTACTCACCAAGACGCTCCAGTTTGTCCCTGCTGAAATGCAACAAGAGGTTGCTCGGGTCTCTCATGAGTGGCAGACAGCGGTGTTGCGGGCCACCCACCTCAGCTGCCTTCAGTTGCTTTCTGCGATTGGGATGAGAGTCCCTGCTGGCAAGAAGGGGGAGGAAGAGTGGTATCATTGGGATAGAGTAGCTGATTTGTTGCACTGTCATTCTCTTCCCCTCAACGTCTGGCCGAGGGATGGACTGCCCCGTTTGCCCAATGTGCCAGAAAAAGTGAATCGGCTAATCATGCTATATTTGCTCTATCCCGTTGGAGCAAATAGGTGGCATGCACTTAGCGCTTGGGGGCGGCAAGTGGGTACGTTTGCTCTTTCTGTGGGGCGAATTGATCATGCAAAAGACGTGTTTAAAGTGACCCAGCATCCAGATGTGATCGGAGATTGTGAGCTGTCGATTCGAATGGCACAATTAGGTCCTGAGAATGTTGATGAATTTGTCCGTTTAGTGAAGCATCATAGTGGCGCACCAGAACAGAGGTTTACGAGGTGGATCGAGCGAGCGCTAAAGGAGGGGTATGAGGCGAGTGTTGAACAAGTGTGCAATCGTATAGGGTGGGAAGATATCCTTAGCTTTACTGTTAGAGAGTTGTTGATTCGACATCTTGCGGCGACTCAACAGTTAAAACGCGCAATTGAGATTGCTGAGGAGATGATCGATACATGTGATGAGACGAGGCGGGAAGGGTTGCTTGCTCGAACAATCGGGATTGTTGCAGAGATAGGGGAGTATGATCGTGTCATCCAATTTTCTGAGCGGGCAAAAGATGAAAGAACTCGGGCTAAAATTTTCAAGAACGCGATAAGCAAAGGGATAAAGACCAGAGCGTATGAAAAGACCTACACACTTCTCACAAGAGCACCGAAGAAACCCTCCATTTTTGAAAGTTTTATCTTGGATGTTTTGCCCAAAGTTTTAAGAGCAGAGGGGCATGCACTAGGAATGAGATATATAGGCTTGCTATCTGGAAATTGGAATCGCTATCAAGAGATTTTATCAGAAGAGTGGGCGGTCGTATTGGCTGAAAGAGGCGATGAGAACGGTTTTTTTAAGGAGTGGCGCTCAATGGAGGCTAAGGGGAAGGAAGCTGCTTATGCGAGAAGAGCGCTTGTACATGCCAAGAAGGGAAACTTTTCCCTTGCTAGTGAAGTGATCAATATGGGGTGGGCTGATCGAGATGGTCTACTCTTGCAGTTGATTCTCGCTGCAGTTGAACACATGAAGTTTGACCTGGCCTATGAATGGTTTAGCCAAAAACCCCGATTTGAATGGGCGGTCAATATCGTTGCCTTACTTGCTGCGATCGATGCAAGTGAGGAAATCACGCGATTTGCAACCCTTGTCTCTAACCCATCGAATGTGATCAAGACAGCATGTGAACAGCTTGCTAAGTCTCACCCTGATCAGGCATATGCCCTTTCTTTTCATATCGAAAATATGTCTTGCCAACTCATGGTGCTCATAGAGTGCTTTGGTTTGGGTGAAGAAGTTGCCCAAACTTTTTGCGATCGACTCTTCCATCAACAAAATCCAGCCGATTGGATTTTAGAATATGGGGTGCGTCAGCTTTTAGAACATGGCTATTTTCAACTGTTTGAAAGGGGAATGGCAATCAAAGAAGTGGCGGGCTTGTGGAAAACAGCTTCGTCCTATGCAGCTAAAAGAGGGGAGGTTGCGCGTGCGCTACGGTATGCTGAAAAACTCACCGAAGATGAGCGGGATGGAGCAATTGGTCAGATCATTAACAATTTTGGAGAGAGATAATGCTACAGACAATTTCGAGTGACATGCTGGCCAAAGTATTTGCCGATGTACCTGCAAAACACCAGAAAGAGGTGCGAAGCGCTTGTAAAGCGTGGCATACGGGGGTGTTATTAGCCACTCATCAGAGTGGAATGCAGGTGCTGGAGTGTATGCATATTCCCTTTGTGGCAGAGGATGGCCTAGAGAAGAATTTGTTGAATTGGAGACGGGTCGTTAAGGAGCTGCTTTCGCCGCTTGGCACATGTGGCCCTTTTGGAAAGGAGTCGCTTTTTGACTTTTCACTGCCTGCCAATGTGCCCCGGCGGATCTATCATGTTGTCGAGCTTTGGAAGCGGGCAAGCCACGAGCCTGGTTGTATGAGCGAGCTGCGGGTCCAAATGGCGTTGGCAGACCCAATGCCGGAGAATCTTAAAGAGGTGCTCAGAATTCATCGGCAATCAGATGCCTCCGAGGGGCTGATCCAGTGGGTGGAAAATGCGCTAAGAGGGGGGCATGTTGATGCAGTTTTTGCCTTTGTAGAGGGATCCATTGGCAACCAGATTGTGGAGAATACCTGCAATCTCAAGCTGATTCGACACTTGGCCCAAACAAAGCAGTTTGATCGGGCCATAAAGTTTGCAGAAGATACCCCCAGATCAATGCAACGAGGGATGCTTGAGATTGCTAAATATATGCATATAGCAGGGGAAGTCGACGGGGCAGTGAAGGTAATGGAAAGTATAAGTGAGTATGACCTCGATCATTATCTCACTACTATAATTAGAGGCCTTGTAAAAGAGAAGAAGGATAGTCAGGTGGGATTTTTCCTTCAATATCTGCGGCACATACCCAAAGAAGGGGTGGATAGCCTCCTAGCGAGTAATGAAGTGGTTGAGGCGGTAGAAAATATGGAGTTTGATCGAGCCTTGCCTGGGGTGATTAATGATAAAGGCCGTAAATTGTTGGAGGAGGTGATCGCACTCCTTGCGGCGATGGATGAGAGCGAGCAGATCCCCCGATTTATCGCCCATTGGGGAATTGCCGACTCGTTGATCGCAACGGTGTGTCACAGGCTCATCCCCATCCATTTTGACCAGGCTTTTGCCCTCTCATTTCATATCAGGGACGCTTATGCACGTCTTGCCATTCTCGCCAAACTAGTCCACCTGGGAGGCCAATACGAACAAACCTATCTCGATCTTCTCAAACAGACCAATCTAGACGGGAATACCCTGCACCGAATTATTCGGGGATATGGGAGGAGCTGGTGCAAGGTGTAAGTGAAAATGGGCTTCTTAAGCCAGATGTGCTCATACGGATTTTTCAGTTTGTTCCCTCAACGCAATACCAAGTGGTAGCTGGGGTCTCTCGAGAGTGGAGGGGACTTGTTGCTGAGGCTGCAAATAAGACGGCAAGAGAGATCATGACCGACTTGGGGCTTCAAGTAGAGGGTGTTAGTGCTAAGTCTCTCAAGGCGCAATTGGTCAGGAGTTCTTTTGTTCGAGGCGCGGGGAGAAATCAGCTGGAACTTCGCTATCCCAATTGTCCTAAAGAGATCACTCAGATCATCGAATTCAAACATTTGCGGATGATGATTGGTGATGAGGAAAAAGTGGTGGGAATTTGGATGGGTCGCATTGCCAAAGGGGGATTTTATGATTGGGCACTTGAGGAGATTAAATCACTTAAATCCCCCCTCTTTGCTGACCAAGCGCGAGGGTTAGTTGGAAAATATACGTCTAAATACGATTCTGAGAAAGGGGTTGCTATCGTAAATCAGATCCAGGGTGATGTTTTGCGAATCCCTTTTTTGCGGGAAGTCGCCTTAGTCTGTGCAAGAAAAGGAGAGGTTGAGCGGGTCCAAGATCTTTTTCGCAAGCTCCTACTTGGCGCTCAGAATCTCAATGGGGGAAGTGGAACTGATCGGAAAATTTTTAAGGAGTTAGTGGCTCACAACGCACCGGCCATTGCAGATCAGTTCCGATGGCGACTCGTCCAGGGAGAAAAACAAGTCGAGTACATGTGCATGCTGGCTCGCTCCTATTGCAATCGGGAAGAGCATGAGAAGGCACTTGCCCTTGCCACAGAATCGTTTTATCATGGACGGCTTGTAAAGAACATTGTGGCGTGTGACTACTTTCGAAAAGGGAGGGATGATGAGGCAAAGAGACTCTTAAAGGGGACTCAGCATCTTGCCAATGTGGATGATCAACTAGAGGAGTTGGCACAAGAGCTGTTTTCTGAAGAGAAGTTTGAGGGAGCCCAGTGGTTTGCCGAACTGATTCGCGATGAGGTACGACAGGATCAGCTACTCACAACGCTTGCTAACCGGGCGGTAAAAAAAGACGAGTACGAAGTTGCTCACAGACTCCTCCAACAGTTGAACCTGGTCTTTAGTGACGCAGTACCTGAAATATTGGAAATGGTATTGATTGCAGGAGCAAAGGGAAGGATAACCGATGCACTTAAGTTTATAGCTTTTCTAGAGATGCTTGGTTGTAAAGATCATGGACTTCCTATCGAAAAGACCCGGGATGGGTATTCTATTGGAGAGGGCTTTACCAAATGGTGTCAGGATCGACAAACGGGATATTTAGATAGGAAACTGTTAGAGGCGATTGATAAAGCAAAGGTTGGAGATTTTCAGCCCATCATCTCGCTGAAAAATGGAAGAGGAATTATCTATGATGTCGACTATGTCAATCCACTTTTAGGATTAGCAGCAACAAAAGAGAGGTTGCAAGAATTTGATCGGTTCACACTCGTATTGGTTCATCTGATCGTTTTTAACCATTTGGATCGAGCACAAGAATTGCTTGCCAAAACACCCGATCGGGATATGCAGATTCAACTCGCCTGCCAACTGATCTATCCTCAATATCCAGAAAAAGCGCTCGAAATTGCCCTTCAAGTGAACGACCTTTCAATCAAAAGAGGAGTCATCGGCTCGTTTTTAGACAGCTTCAAGTCAATAGTTAATGAGAGGGTGATAGAGGAGGCATCGCATTTAGAGCTTTACGCTGCTATTGCTAAGCATGCACTCAGAAATGGAGACTTTGACCGATTTGAAACTGCCATGAAAAACGAAATTCTCCTTTGTCCAGTTCCTGGAGCAGAAGATGAATATCTCGGCACTGCAGCACTGAAAGCCGCCTTCTTGGGAGATATTGAGAGGACATTTGCCTATATCAACCAGATCAGCAACACCGACAGGCGACAAGAGGCTGTTGAAAACGGGATAAAATACTTCGGAGGGAAGTAGTGCAAGGTGTGAGTGGGATAGGGGTGCTCCCAAGTGATATACTTGAGCGGGTGCATCAGTTTGTCCCTGCTGCGCATCGGTGGGTTGTGGGAGGTGTGTGTCGGGGGTGGAGAGATGTAGCTAGGAGTGCGCTGAAGGCGTCTGTCGAGTCTATTGTTTCTCACGTGGGAACCGATCGGTATGTGCGCTATCCCAATGTCCAAGCTGTATTTTCTGATCGGGTTGAGTTTGGTAAGTTGTATGAATTGGCATGTGGAAGCCAGTATTGGATCTCAAAGTGGATCATTCGAGTGGCAAGGTCTGGCTATTATGAGTGGGCAGTGAGTCGGTTTGATCAGTTGAGCAGAACTCGCCATATCGATAATGTGTATGAGGAGGTGGGCTTCATGATGGCGCGGGATGGGCTTGAGAGGGGAAGAGAGTTGATTTGGAAGATGAGTCGGCCGCTTGAATCGTACCGGCAGGAGTTGGATTTGGCGCTTGCTTCAGATGTGCCAGAGCTCCCTCGGTGGTGGGGTGTGATTGGAGCAGATGGGGTCCGTTTGCGAGAGGAGTACCGACCCAAGCTGATCAGGAGGGCGATTGGGAATGGCCACCCAGAAGCTGCCGAGCGGCTGCTTGGGGGGGAGTGGAATTATAAAAATCAGGATTTGTTGGCAGAGGTGGCAAAAGGGTTTGCCAGGCAGGGGAAATATGAGAGGGCTCTTGGGCTTGGACAGATTTTTGGTAGGGGGTATGAAGTGTGTCGGCTGGTGGTCGCCCGCCATCAAGTAGAGGTGGGCGATTTGATGGGGGCAAAGAGGTTGCTGAAGGTGGCTTATGATCCAGAGGCGAGAGATTTCCGGTGTCGATATGCTAAAGAGTTAGTCAACGCCGGAAAGGTTGCGGGGGGGATCTTATTTGCTCATTCTCTACAGTGCAAGCAGAGTCGGTGGCTTTGCTATTCTCAGGTTGCTAGGGATTTGGCTAGAAGAAAAGAGTATCGACTTGCCCACGTCATACTTGAGCACCTTCCAGGAGAAGGTGCAAATTGGGGATACGAAGAAAAGTGGGTGTATCAGGAATGTGCCGAGTGTGCGGCTGAGAATGGGGATTTGGGTGCGGTGAAGCGATTTCTTTCTTTGATGAAAGCCGAGAGCGTTAATGATGGAGTGTATGCTGGGCTTGCGATGAATTCTGCAAAAAAGGGGAATGAGCAAGCTTCAAAGATTTGGACAGATCGGATTCAGGGAGTGGAAAGGAAAAAGGGGTGTCAGATTGAACGGGCACTTGAGCTAGCAAAGTTGGGGAGATTTGGTGCGGCTGAAGAAGTGGCCCAATGGGATCAGGAAGAGAGAAATGATACATTGCTCACAAAGTTTGCCCTTGCTGCCATGCAAAGGGGAGAAGATCAAAAAGGATGGGCCTTTTTAAATCTTCGGGGCAATGTAGAATGGGGGGCAAGAGCGGTAGCAAATGATTTGTATTTGACTCACCCTGAAAAAGCCATTGCGCTTGCCCAGTCGATTAAGACACCCATCATGCAATTTGAATTATTTGCCTCAATGTTGAAGAAAAAGCACCATCCACGAGTGGTGCGGCAATTTGTAGAGCTCAGCCAAGAGCACCCTCATCTCCAAGAAAGTGTCGCTTGGTATGCTTTGCCCAAGAAAGATCTCACACTTTTTGATTTTGCCTGCAGAGAGGTCTCTTCTTATATGTTAGAATGGGCAGCCGCTGTGGCTGCTGAGAAGCGGCAGTTGGAGCGTGCGATGGGCTATCTCGAGAGGGCAGGAGACGAAGATTTTAGCAAAGTGATTAACCGATATGGAGAAGAAGATGGTGAGTAAGATTGGAAATGGAGTATTAATTTGGCAGGGGGATGAGGGGGTGCTCCCGAGGGAGATGTTTGAGGGGGTGGTGGAGAGCTTGCCCTTTTTGCAACTTGTGATGATTTGTCAGTCTTGCCGGGAGTGGAGGAATGTAGCTATACATGTGTTTAAACGGACGTTTATTGGGGTGGTTGATGAGGGGGTGCGTGAGAATGTTTGGAGGGAGATGGGGCTGAAAGGGGTAGTCGAGCGGATGATGCAAAGGGTCGACTATAGAGTGTTGTTTAAGAAGGGAGAGGGGGAAAAGGGGCGATTGCCGCAGGTTATGGCCAATGGGGTATGCCTCGAGGCGTTGTGGGATTTTCGGCAGAGTCAATTTCCACAGGATAACGAGATTGCGTGGGAGCTTCTTATCAGGGCGGCTCGATATGATCGGGTGGGGTGGTGTCGTAAAAAGGGGGAGGAGCTCTATCAGATCGATCCTGCTCGGCTCGGGGGGTTAGTTCGCATTTGTTGTAATGATCGTGATTGGACGCGGGTTGATCAGCTGCTGAGTCATGGCAATTGGCAGGGAAATCAGAGGTTGGCCTATGAGGTGTATTCCGAGGCCATTCAGACGGCGATTAAAGGTGGGGCGATCAAATGGGCAAGTGAGTGGGCCCAGTATATTGTCAATGGCCCAATTATTAAGAATGACCAAGCGCTTGCTGATCTATATGAGGCAACTGGGAATGTTTCAATGGCAAGAGAC
Organism: Chlamydiia bacterium; assembly: GCA_022601545.1. Classification (GTDB taxonomy): domain Bacteria; phylum Chlamydiota; class Chlamydiia; order Chlamydiales; family JAJACM01; genus JAJACM01. The sequence goes on from JAJACM010000018.1 coordinate 11,293, forward strand.
AGGACGAGAACCTTTAATGAATTTCAGGCTGAGTGTTTAGTGAACTTTGCTAAGGCAGCAGCTGTGCTTGGGGATGAGAAGTTTGTAGAGGAGCTGATGGTGAAAATCCCTCTCGATATTCGGACAGATCTTTTGCTAATTAAGATATCTGAACTCGTCAATGGCGGGCAAATTCACGCTGCCCGCATCCTTTTTCCCATGTGTGATCACCCACTCCCTCACCATGTCGAAGGACTCATGACAGGAGCGTGTAATCACAACCAGTACCTCTTTGCATTTGAGTGTATAGAGAAGCTCGAAAATCGTCTATCTGCTGTGGGAAGAGTTGCGCATATCATTGCCCAGAATGGGGGAAGCGAGCTGTTTTGGCAGGCGCTACTCCTCTTGTCTGACCAACAAGAACAAGAGGAAGTATTTAGCCGCGAGTTACCCACTATCATCAGGCGGTGGGGGGTGATGTCTGCTCACAATCTGGCCCAGACTCAAGAGATGACAAAAGAAGTAGAGCGGGTACACTACGCAAAAGTTCAGGGGGAAGAGTGGCGGATTGGTCCGCATTTTGCACCAGGAGTGGGCAGGCTAACAGATTTTGAGAAGATCGAGAAGATGGCCTGCCATTCACCTTTAGGACCAAAAGATCGAGCACGCTTGAATGAAGTTCTTGAAAAGACTGTCGACCCACGTGACCGTTCGAGCTGTGTGGGCTTTCTTGTGAATCGGGGTGAGATTGCCTTGGCCCGCGAAATTGGAAAGCGACTCAATCCAAATGAGCAGATCGAGATGAAAAAACACATCGCCTTGCATTACGCTCAAACAAGGCAATTTTTCAAAATGATCGAAGAGTTAAAATCTCTTCCCGCAAGTGATCGTTTTGCTGAGTTCTGGACGTTTGTAGCCTCATTTAAAGGCTTTACATCATCTTAACATTTTTGTAGACTCTCTTGTTTTACTTGCTGGAGAAACGTAAATGCAGGATGTGAACAGTGCGCCCGATGATGTGTTAGTGGCTGTCATGGCGAATGCGCATATTTTTGGTTTCGCCTCAGTGTCAAGCCGGTGGAAGCGGTTGACAAAGGATGCGATTGTTCTTTCCTTGCGGACAGATCCCTTGGGGCGCTATTGCTGTCCTCAAGTAACAGCGGAAAAGGCGCTGAATAAGCGGGAGGTTGTGCGGGCAATCTATAGGGGCGTGATGGCGCTTGAGGAGGAAAAGCGAAGAGAGGTGATCTGTATGGTGCCTCTATCTAGATTTGCACCCTATTGTCTAGCGCTTAAAATCGAGTATCTTTTGATCAGGTATGTCGAGAGGGCAGACAAAATTCCCGATTGGCCTGGGTTTTCGTGGAAAGATCGGGCGCTAACAGCGGTTCAAGGATTTGCAGGAGTGCGGCTTTGTCAGATAGGCCAATGGGAACGGGGATTCCAGTTGATTCCTGGTATGGGAAAATCGTTTGGGCTTTGGGATGAAATGCGGAGAGAGGTAGCACTTCACATGGCGGGTGAAGGGGGGATATTTAATGCGGCAAACGTCGCTGGAACGATGTCAAATGGGGGGAATATGGCTGAGTGTTTGCGGATGGCGGTCCACCGTAAGCAATGGAAGGCAATTGATCAGGTGATGAGCTGCCTTGGCTCCAGTGTAATCAGTGGATCGGTGCCTCGAAGAGATGAGTTTCTTTGTGAGATGGCAGTCCAAGCATTGCGGGATGGGGAGCTTGAAAAAGCACTTGAGTTTAAAAAGAAAGTTCCGCAAATGAGCGTCAGTTTGCGACGTGAACTTGTCGATTATTACTTATTGCATGGGGAGGTAGACAAGGCGTGGAAGGTGCAAGAAGAAAAGTGTCGAGGAGAGAAGACATGGCATATATGTCGTGATTTTGCCTATATTGAGTGGCACTTAGGTAGGCCACCCACTCCAGAGGTATATTGCCTATTAGGTCAACAGTTGAGCCGGATTTTGATCTTGCTTGGAAGGGGAGAGTTTGCAAAGATTCATAAAGAAATAAAGGCTTTGCAGCACAACTATGATGGCTTGGTTGAAGAGATTTTATTGGAAATGTGTCGTCAGGCGGGTAAACGAGGGCAATTTGAGGATGCTTGGAAATTTATTTTGCATCTTGAAGGGCGGCTGAAAAAGCAATGCCTCGCGCGCGAGGTCTTATTTCAGGCTGAGCGAGCTGGCAAAGAGCCAGTAACAGACAAAGAGATTCTGGCACATAGGTTGATTTTGGAGCTTTTACAGAGAAAGTCTAGTGTGATGGGCCCTGAAATGGCAATGGTGCACGATCTTGCGAAACAAGGTAGGGTGTCTGAGGTAGTCGATCAAATTGAGTTGCAACAGAATGATGAGGCGGTTTTTCACCTCATGTCGGGCCATCGGATTAGCTTTCCACTTCCAGTAGTGAGTTATCTCGATAGCGTCATCAATTGTACTTGATTGATATCGAAAAATGGGGGATGATGACTCTATGCCATTGCCTCAATTTGAAAGAAAAAATCCATTAGATCAAGTGAAACGCATTGTTGCTGTCGCCTCTGGAAAAGGGGGGGTGGGGAAGTCGACAATGGCGGTTAATCTCGCTCTGGGCTTGAAGGAGTTTGGCCTTAAGGTGGGAGTGCTCGATGCAGATGTGTATGGGCCATCTCTTTTTCAAATGTTACCAGAAGAAAGAGCGGGGAAAGAAGAAGAGGGGTATTTGATTCCAGGGATATCCAATGGAATCAAGGTGGTATCGCTTGGATTTTTTGACACACATTCCCATGCTAATTTGGTGAGGGCTCCGATTGCCAATGGAGTGATTGAAAACTTTATCCACAAGGTGTGGTGGGGTGAGCTCGACTATTTGATCATCGACTTTCCCCCAGGGACTGGAGATGTCCAACTCTCCCTTTTGCAGCAGGCAGTCATTAGTGGTGCTGTGGTGGTGACAACTCCTTCACAACTGAGTGTGATCGATGTGCGCAAGTCGATTGAGATGTTTCATGTGATGAATGTGCCTGTGCTTGGGGTGGTGGAGAATATGAGTTATGTGGAGGGGGAAGAGCGGGTCTATCCCTTTGGTAAGGACGGGGGAGAGGTGCTCGCAAAGGAGTTTGAGCTCCCTTTGATTGGGCGGGTGCCGATCACGCCAGCTGTGAATCACTGCAGTGATGCAGGAAAAAATTTATTTGCCACATTTCCCGATGATCCTGCCGCTATGGCCCTCCGATCGATTGTTCATCAAGTCAATCTTTTAATGATCCAACAAGAAAAAGAGGCATTTTCTCCCAAAAGCTATCAAATTGTGGATGGGGGGCTCGATTTAGTTTGGCCAGATGGGAGTCAAAACTTTTTTGATGGGCAAAGTTTGGAGTACAATTGCCCGTGTGCGCAGTGTGATCTGCTCCGGTTAGAGGGGAGGCGCCAGGTGGCGCAGGCTCGGCTGGTAGGGGTAGATCCCATTGGGCGATATGGGGTCAAATTCACCTTTGATGGGGGGTGTTCAAAAGGAATGTATACTTGGGCGCTACTCAGAAACGGTGGTGGCCAAAGTGGTGGGCGCGGTGGGGAGTAAAATCTCCTTTAATTAAAGGCGCTCCACGAGTAAAATGTGGGCATGAAAAATTTATGGGCCAAACTCTTTTCACTCCTCCTCATGGGGGGATTTGCTCTTGTCTTGGGCTGCAGCCCCTCTGAGCGGGCGATCGAGAAGTCTCGACGGGTGAAGGCATGGATGGCTTGTGACCATCAAATCAAAGTTTTATCTACGACGTCGATTGTGGCTGACATTGTTGACCAGGTGGGTGGGGAGAGAATCTCCCATGTGGCGATGATTACCGGGCCTTTGGATCCGCACAGCTATGAAATTGTCAAAGGGGATATGGAAAAGCTCACCTTTGCCGATGTGATTTTTTGCAATGGGTTGGGCTTAGAGCACGGGGCGAGTATGCATCAATACTTGTCTGATAGCGATCGGGCAGTTCATTTGGGCAACTTGGTAAGAGAAAAGAGTCCGGAGCGGTTTTTAGAAGTGGATGGGGAGCTCGACCCCCACATTTGGATGGATGTGTCCCTTTGGAAAGAGGTGATTGACCCCATTGCAGAGAAGTTGTCGGCCCTCGATCCCGATGGGAGGGACTACTTTTTGGCGCGGGCCAAGGTGGCCAAAGAGCGGCTGGAAGCGTTGGATCAAGAGGTGCAAGAGGTGCTCAGTAAGGTGCCTGAGAGTAATCGGTACTTGGTGACAAGCCATGATGCGTTTAACTATTTTGCCAAGCGCTACTTGAGCGATGAAACAGATTGGAAAGAGCATGTGATGGCGCCTGAGGGGATTGCTCCCGATGGGAATATCTCTGGGTGGGATTTGAAACATATTATCGATCACATTTGTCACTATCAGGTGAAGGTGGTTTTTTCTGAGTCAAATGTGAGTCGGGACTCACTGAATAAGATTTTGCACAGCTGCTGCCAGCAGGGGATGGAGCTCTGTTTTGCCGAAGATTCGCTCTATGGCGATGCGTTGGGCGATGAGGGGAGTGCTGAAGGCACTTACGAAGGGATGATCCGGCATAATGCCGAGGTGATCGCAAGCTATTTGAGGCGAGAATGAGTATTGAAATTCGAGACTTAACGGTTAACTACGACACCACCACATGTCTTTGGGATATCAATTTGGATATTCCAGGTGGGCAGATGGTGGGGATTATTGGTCCTAACGGGGCGGGAAAGAGCTCTTTGTTTAAGGCGATGTTGGGGCTAGTCAAGCCGTTGTCGGGGTGCGTGCGCTTTTTTGGCAAAGGGATCAAAGAGATGCAAAAGCAAATTGCTTATGTTCCCCAGCGCAAGAGTGTCGACTGGACTTTTCCTGTGCGGGTGATTGATGTGGTATTGATGGGGGCGTATGCCAAGCGATCCCTTTTTGGGCGGATTCCCCGGAGTGAGAGGGTGCGCGCGGTTGCAGCGCTCGAGAGGTTGGGGATGAAGGAGTTTGCCTTTCGCCAGATTGATGAGCTCTCTGGTGGACAGCAGCAAAAAGTGTTTATTGCCCGCGCCTTGATGCAAGATGCGAAAATCTATCTTCTCGACGAGCCGTTTAACGCAGTGGACATGACAACAGAAGAGACCATTTTTAATCTCTTACTCGAATTGAAGAGAGAGGGAAAGACCATTTTAGTCATCCACCATGACTTAAACACGGTGGAGAAGCACTTTGACTATGTGGCGCTGATCAATACGCGCCTTGTCGCAAGTGGTAAGCGTGAAGAGGTGCTCAATGTGGAGAATATTCAAAAGGCATATGGTCTGGGAGGATCAGCGCTGGATGATGCGTTAGCATTGGCTTCTAAAAAAGAGATGGGGATTAAGTAGAAATGCTCGGCTGGATTGAGTTGACAGAGTTTTTTACAAGTCCGCTTTTTAGCGCGCCAATGTGGGCGTGTATGCTCATGTGTTTAGCATCGAGTTTGGTGGGGGTGATCGCCTTTGTCCAGCGCCGATCGCTGATTGGCGAAGCGCTCTCTCATGCGGCCTATCCCGGTGTGGCACTTGTCATCTCAGTCCTTGTGGGAGGAGCGCTTGGGTCGCTCACCCATATCTCCGTACTCGTATTGCTCGGGGCCTTTATCACATCGATTGGAGCGTATTACGCGATCGATTGGATGGAGCACAGGCTCAACTTGAGCTCGGATGCAGCGCTATCGGTGGTGGTGACTGGCTTTTTGGGGTTGGGGATTTTGATCACGAGTCGGCTCCAGTCAACCGATCCCATTTGGTATCGACAGGTGCAGCTCTTTTTATATGGGCAGGCGGCGACCATGACCAATCTCCATGTGTGGCTCTATGGAGTGATGGCAGCTGTTGTAGTGGCGATGGTGGTGATGAGCTTTTTGCCATTGATGATTTATAGCTTTGACCGTGAGTTTGCCCGATCGATTGGGATGAGGGGACGAGTGCTCAACTTAATTACCGTGATGCTCTTTTCCCTTGCTGCAGTGATTGGGATGCGAAGTGTGGGGGTGATATTAATGGCGGGGATGTTGATTGCCCCACCTTTGGCCGCGCGACAATTCACCTCAAAGCTTTCCACCATGTTTCTCTTGTCGGGGGCATTTGGCGTGGTGAGTGGGTTGCTGGGCATGTATTTGTCGGTCAACGCCTCTTCACTATTGTCGAGTCACTTTGATGGGGCCCGTTTATCACTGCCAACAGGACCAATGATCTTACTTGTTGCTGGGGGGATTGTGATGTTTGCCCTTCTATTTGCTCCCTACAAGGGGCTTGTGAGTCGGTGGGTGCGCATCTTACGCTTTCGGGGGCGGTGTTTATCGGAGAATTTGCTCAAAGCGCTTTGGAAGGCTGGGTGTGAGAAGCAATTTCGGTGGAGTGAGGTGCGAGAGCTCTATCCCCACCAGATTGTCCATTTGGGGTATGTGGTTGTGAGCTTGCTTTTGAGTCAGAAGGTGGTGATTAAGCAAGGGAGGGTTGGGCTGAGCGCGCTTGGTGAGATTGAGGCAAGGCGGTTGGTGCGCCTCCATCGACTTTGGGAGGCATATTTACACTATAAGCTCGATGTCCCATCGAGTGAGATCCATAAACATGCTGAAGAGATTGAGCACATTATCACCCCTGAGATTGAGGCCGAAATTCACAAGTTGCTCGATGGAAAAACTACCTGTCCTCATGAGCGGCCGATTCCAGCAGGGGAGGTGGGTGTATGAATCCCTATTGGGCAGCCAACTTCTTCGAGTTTATCGTCATCTTCTTCCACCGATGCATTTTGTTCCTCACTGGAAAACTCCCCTTTGCCCAAATGGCAAGCGATGAGCAGCAAATCTTGATTTTAGTGCTGCTTGGCCTTTCGAGTAGTATTGTAGGCAGCTTTGTCTTGCTGAAAAAGTCGACCATGATGGCCAATTCGATTTCTCATACTGTATTAGTGGGGATTGTGGGGGCTTGTATTGTAGCCAAGTATGCTTTTGGGGTGAGTGGATCGTCCATGTTGATACTCAGCTTTCCCACCCTGCTCTTAGCCTCGGTGTTAAGCAGCTTTTTGACCATCTTTTTAACCGAGTTTTTTGTCCGCGTCTTCAAGGTGCAGAGGGATGCGAGTATTGGCTTTGTCTTCACCTTCTTATTTGCCCTTGGAGTGGTGCTGGTCACCTTGTTTACCCGCAATACCCACATTGGGGTGGATGTGGTGATGGGAAATCTCGATGCGCTCCATCCGATTGAGATACGCAATGCCTTTTTAATTGCCCTGATGAATGTGGTGTGTGGCTTTGTCTTTTATAAACACTTTTTACTCTCCGCCTTTGACCCCGCTTTTGGGGTGAGTATTGGCAAGCGGATGCGGTTGAGTCACTACTTGCTCATGTTCCTGACCACAGTGACCATCGTGGCTGGCTTTAAGGCGGTTGGAGTGGTGACCGTGTTGGCCCTTTTGATTGCCCCCGTTTTAAAGGCTAAAGAAAGGACCCACCATTTGCCCACATCGATTGCAAAGAGTTTTGGGGTGGTGGTGTTTTATAGCGTGGTGAGTGTTGCCTTATCAAGGCATCTATTGAGCTGCTATGATTTGCCTATTTCCACATCGGGTCTATTTGTCTCCATTTTGTTTGTGAGCTATCTTGCTCAGATGGGGATGAAAGGGATATTGGCACGGGTGCGGATGGGACGAATAGTCCTTGATTTTAACAAAGCTAAGTGGGATGCTGTTAGATAGCCAGAAAAGGGGTTTGAATAAATGAGTTTACTATACGTTATCTATGCGGCACTCGGCTTGAGCTTTCTTGTTTTTATCCACGAGCTGGGGCACTACTTTGCTGCTCGGTGGGTGGGAATTCGCGTAGAAGTATTTAGTATTGGCTTTGGAAAGCCCTTCTTGTCTTGGAACCATAAAGGGGTGAAGTGGCAGATGTGCTTCTTGCTCTTTGGCGGCTATGTCAAGATGGCTGGTATGGAACGGGAGGGCAACGTTGAGCCATCGGAGATTCCCGATGGATATTGGGGCAAGGCCCCACTAAAGCGCATCTTTGTCGCCCTGATGGGCCCCGTTGTCAATATCGTCTTTGCGATTCTCGTCTTTGCAGGCATTTATCTGGCTGGTGGGCGGTTACGTCCCTTTGGCGAATATACCAAGGTGATTGGAAGCATCGACTCGAGTTCTGAATTATATGCCAATGGAGTGCGGGCAGGGGATACGATTAGCTCGCTTGATGAGCACTCCTATACAGGGTATAAGGATATCCTCTTTATGGCAGTCCATCAGGATAAGAAGGTGGAAATTGCCGGCGATAAGGTCGACTATTATACGAGCGAGAAGACCCCCTATTCCTTGCGATTGACCCCTCAACCCGACACTCGTTTTGGGGATAAAAAGTTAATGACTATTGGCGTTCAGGCACCGGCCAATTATATGGTCTATGCGGGAGGTGCTGAAGGGGGAATGAGCCCTGCGAGCCCTATGCATGGAAGTGGAATTGAGACGGGCGAGAGGGTGTTTTGGGCCAATGGCCAGCTCCTATTTTCCAACGAGCAGCTCTCATCCATTGTCAATCAACCCCTTTCCTACATCACCTTTGAGCGGAATGGCAAGCGGATGGAGCTTACCATCCCCCGGGTGAAGTTGATCGAATTTGCCTTCACAGAAGATCAGTTTAATCAGTTCCAAGATTGGAAGTTTGATAGCGGATTGCAAGGGGGAGTGAAGCAGTTTACCTTTATCCCCTATATCCTCAATGCGTATGGCCGAGTAGTTGAAGAGGCAAAATTTCTCGATAGTGAGGTGAGTGAAGATCTCGATCGGTTGATTCGCACCAATAAAGGGGCGGGGAAATTGATGGCGGGTGATCAAATCTTGTCTGTCGATGGTGTGCCCATTGGAAGTGGTCTTGACTTCTTCCAGAAAGTGCAGACAAAACGGATTGTAATGATGGCCGCAAAAGGGGTGAGCGAGATTGACCATGCCCCCGTCACTTGGGAGAATCAAGATCAGCTCTTTACCAAAGGAATCAATTGGGTCGAAGTGAATGAGCTCATCAGCGAAATTGGAGTGACAACAGAAGTGGAGCAGCTAGGCAATCTCAAGCTCCTCAGCCCAATTGTCCCCATGACCACCATGGAATATGAGCAGAAAGTGAGTGAACTGGGCGATACCTCCCTCATCTCAAAGACCCAGCTGGCCCAATTTGCCACCCACGCCCTTGTTCAAAGTGCCGCTAGCGAAGAGAGAAAGTATGTCTTCTTGGGCATGACCTTTGATCAGCAAAAGGTGATTTACAATCCCTCTCCTTTCACCCTCGTGCAAGGGGCAGTGATTGATACCTATCGCATGTTTAAAGGACTCATCTCAGGCAACTTGAGTCCCAAATGGATGTCAGGTCCCGTTGGAATTGTTCGCGTGATGCACATGAGCTGGCAAATGGGCTTCCTTGAGGCCTTCTTCTGGATTGCTGTCATCAGCCTCAACTTGGGCATCTTCAACCTCCTACCCATTCCCGTCCTAGACGGTGGCCACATCTGCTTTTCCCTTTGGGAAATGATCACCAAAAAGCCCATCCCCTCCCGCACCATGGAGAAGATGATCGTCCCCTTCGTCGTTCTCCTCATCATGCTTTTTGTCTACGTCACCATCCACGACGTCCTCCGCCTCGCCGGCTACTAATCGATTTTCGGCCTCCCCCTTCGCCGGCTTCTAATTGGTTTTCTGCAAAAGAGGGGGGTGCAAGCTGGCCCCTTTTCTCAAGACCAGGTGATCTGGAGGCCTCTCTTAGTTGCTCGCCTGGTAGACCAGATTAGGCAAGGAGTCAAGGAGAATATCGCAGAGGCAAATACGTACCGCATCGGGTGAGCCGGGTAGGGCAAAGACCAGAGAGGTATGTGAGCCTTGTCTTATGATAACAGCTGCTGGGTTGGCAGAGAGCCCAATATGCCCAAGTTTTTTTGAGTGGCAGCTCCATTCTTGGTAGGTAATCATTCGATAGTATTCGGCAAATCCAGGAAGCTTTTCACGGCTCATTGAGTCGACAATTTTTGCTGTGTTATCGCTTGCGCGGAGGCCTGTTCCGCCGAGGGTGAAGATGACCGGAATTTTTTGTTCGACCCAGAGGTTGAGTTGGTTGCGGATAGCATCTCTATCAGATTCTCCAATCACTTTGGTGGCAACTACTCGGTAGCCACGATCGCGAAGGAGGCCGACGGCAAGGTCGAGCTTGCCTGTTTGACGTCTATCAGATGTGACGAGGATTGCCACTTCAATTTCCCGCTCATCGATGCGATGATGTTGGAGTTGTTCGGCTACATTCGTGGGCATCGGGTGGCCGCTTGAACTTTTAAGGGGTTTGGTCTCACACTTTGATGATTTCGAATAGGGGGTTGCTGCTAAGAGACAGAGGCAGATAAAATTTTTCAACATAATATTTTCTCATTATTTATTTAATTATTATTAACTAACAATAATATGGTGAATATTTAATTTGGAGTTATTTGTTGTTGGTGGTAATAATATAATAAATAATACTTTTAATTTATTTGCCTGTCATATACTGACGGTTTATATAGAGAACTATTCTCATTAGGTTAGGTAATTATGCGTAGATTGATTGCGGCAATACTCTGCTTTCTTCCATCTCTTGGACTTGTAGCTAATCCCTCAGGGGGAACAGTGGTTTCTGGAACGGCGACGATCACAACTGTTGACTCGTCACTACTCGAGGTGCGTCCGGCAACTGGGTCGTCTGGAACGACTGTCATTATTGAATGGGATAGTTTTGATATTTCTTCTACGCAGAAGACGGCATTTATCAGAAGTACTGAATTTAATGTATTGAATCGGGTGACGGGGACGAGTGCAAGTACCATCAATGGAATTCTGACGGCTGAAAATGGAAATGTTTGGCTCGTCAACCAAAATGGAATGGCGTTTGGCTCAAATGCTACGGTGATGTGTAACACCCTCTTGTTCTCCACCTTAGCCGTTTCTAATTCGCAGTTTACCTCCTACCTCGCTGGATCAAATATTACCATTTCAGGAACGACCAATAAGACCATTACCAATAATGGGGTGATCTCCACTACTGGTGGGGATTTGATTCTCGTTGGGTATAAAGTGGTGAATGACAACTCAGGTTCAAACAATGGTCAGCTTCTTGCATCAGCTGGCGCTGTTCGGGTAGGGGCTGGGACAAGTGTCCTCATTAAGCCTTCTGGGACTGAGCGGATATTTATTGAAAGTAGCGAGACAACTGCCACGGGTACCGGAATTGATCAGGATGGGTATATTGCCGCTGAGTCAACTTTCTTAAAAGCAGATGGCGGGGCGTATGCCCTTGCGATTAACCAAGAGGGGACCATTACCTCTTCAGCCTGTGCGACAGCTGATGGAAAAGTTTATCTGATTGCGACCGGCTCGTCAGGTGTGATTGAAAACTCAGGATCAATTGGGATGTCTTGCTCCACTGGACAGGGGAGTGATGTACGCCTCGTTGCCAACCGAGTGGCACTCACTGATACTGGATCGATTAATACGTCGGGTTCATCCTCTGGGGGAAATGTTCAAATCGGTGGGACCATTACTCAAGCCGGGTCAACGACGACGACCATTACTGCAACCCAAGTGTACACAGCACCTAATACGACCATTACTGCAAGTGCGACAGGAACGGGAAGTTCAGGTGATGGGGGAACGGTTTCTTTGGCCGGAACTACATCAGTTCTAGCTGAAGGGGATATCACCGCTCGGGGTGGAGCCCTTTCAGGTGATGGGGGAACGGTCACCATGACAAGTGCTGGCTATGTAGGATCTGAAGGGACTGTAACACTCAGCCCTCAGTCCTCTGCCACAACAGATGGATTTGGAACTCTTACCATTACAACGACAACAGCTCAAGTGGCGGGTGCATCAAATTCAGGCACCAACTTCCAACCTCCAAATTGGACCACCTCGTCTGCCACCTCAATGATTACCAAAGATAGCTTACAAAACTCGCTGGCCGGCTCTAATGTGAGCATTGTCACCACTGGTACAAGTGGGTCTGGCGTGGGCGATATCACAGTGGTGGATAACTTTACCTGGGCAAGTGGAACTCGATTCCTGGCCAATGCGGGTAGTAATGTGAATATGAATTTCCTTGCGACTCAAACAGGGACACCTCGAAATGCGACCGATGTGGTGATCGACCTGACCGGAAATCGAGTATTAATTGGAACAAGCGCGCAAACGCACACGGTTCCAGTTGGATTTACGACAAGTGCAGGAGTGGTCAATGTGACCGCCACCACTCAGCTCGGATTATGGGGAGGAATGGCTGCAAATGCCTCTGCCATCCTCAATACGAGTAGCGGTGCAATGAATATTAATGTGGGATCGAGCACAGTGGCTGGAGATATTGATGTGATTGCTGGCTCATCTACCGGCACCTCTGCCACCATTAGTAATGCCGTGGGAGTGATGGATATTAATCTCGGAGGAGATTTGACCATTACTGGAGGCTCCACGACAGGGTCGGCCGCTCTCATTACCAATACGGGAACAACGATCAATATTGACGGAACATCTTCTTTCCAAGGAGATATCACCATTACCGCGGGTAACTGCTCAATGGCGGGGATCACATCTGTTGGGGGCACTATCAATATTGGAACGTCAGTCAAACCAGTCAATATCACCATGACAGCTGGGGCATGTGCCTCTGCAAACTATGCGATGATTGGAAACTCAACAACTGGCGGAGTGACACTCAATGTCAATGCATCGGGAGCAATCCTCGCCACAGGAGGAACAGGGGGAGCTTCTAATATTGCAGGATTCTTAGACTTTGGTGGATCCTCTTCTGCGACAATTACTGGGGCAAGCCTCACCCTGAATGCGGGCAACTCATCAGTTTCTGGGGGAGTGAGCAACAATGCCGTTGTGGATATCACAGGACCTGTGACCATCACCATGACAGATGACATTACACTGCAAGGAAGTACAAGTGGGAACATCAACTCCCAAGCCTATATCACCGGAACCACAGTTACCTTTACTGCTAATGACGATGTGACAATTACTGGAGGAGCGACTACCTTCTCAAGCGCCTACATCACAGGAACAAGTGGAGTCACAGGCACCATTGGCGATGACATTACCGTTCGGGGTGGAACAGCTAATGGGGCGAATGCCTACATTACAGTGACGTCGGGAAATCTCTCACTCAACGCAGCCAACTCAAATCCCGGAAATCTACTCGTTGCAGCTGGCAACAGCGGATCTGATAATGCAAACGCCTCCATCCGCATTGATGGGAATGGGGACATGTTCCTCGGTTCAGGCCAAGCCTTCAACAATATCACCCTCACTGGTGGTGGAGCAGGAATCGATACCTCAGCCCTTGTCAGGATAGCAGGCACCGGAGATCTATTTATTGTTGCCAATGATATTACAGCCACCGGAGGATCGGGGGCTAATTCACCCGCTCGCTTCCAAGTGGCCTACACATCAGGCACTGGTGATATCGATATCCTCTCCAACGACTTTACCCTTCAAGGGGGATCGGGCGCCACCTCAGATGCGGTCCTCACAGCAGGCAATACCGGTGGTGATATTACCATCAGTTCACAAGGTTCAGTCTCTGTAAAAGGGGGATCGGGCCAAGATGCCTTTGCAGAAATTAAAACCACCAACGGCCTGATCAATATCACAGCCGTGCAAGATATCCTCCATCAAGGGGGAAGTGGTCAAGACGCCTTTGGCCGCATCTACTCAGTGCTAGGGGACAAAATCTCCCTCCTCGCTTCCCGCGATGTTCGCTGGACTGCTGGATCAGGATCGGGAGCATACGCTCGCACACACAATGGTGAAGGACTCGTTCACGTCCTTGCGGAGCGGTATATCTCAATGCAAGGAAATGTGGGCGGCGCAAGCGCAACCATCCTTGCCGATGGAGTACGTGGGGAAATCAATACCCAAGCCAACGATAGCCATTTCCAAACCGGAAATGCACACATCCATACACCAGCTGGAAATGGATATATCAACGTAAAGGCAGCCAATAGTATTGTTATCCAACAATCATCCACCATCCGAAACGATGTGTCAGGTGGGTATATTAGCATCGGAACCAACATTTGTAGCTGTTCTACCCTCGGAGATAACTGTAACGGCGGAACCTTCCTCGACTCCTCGAGTAGCTTCCTCACAGTAAGCGGAGATGTGCGACTCTTCACCACATTCTACCCCAACTCCACCGTAGTGCCCACCACCGACCAGTGCTTCTGCGTGGTCTTCACCAATTGCTCGGCTAGCTCAAGTGCAACTGGCCTCGGCGACCTCTGGATGCGCTACAACTTCCTCTTCGAGCTCTTCTATCGACTCCGTCGCTGGAACTACCTCGATTGGTACCTCCTAGGACTTACCGATTTCTGGTCTTCGGGCAAGAACACCACCGCCCCATAAGGCAACTAGTTCCATTGTCCGCATTCTGCGGGCAATGGAATATTAAGGTTTTTCGTAGCCAAGATGTGAGAGGATTAAGTAGCCAAGTTCCTGCATGTATTCGGAAACCGAAAGTTTGGGCATGGGTGCGGTTTTGAATTCGAGGAGAGGGGGGAACCGAGAGAGGTGGAGTGGTTGGAGGTTGACCAATTTGGGTGGTGGCTATAGACTGGCTATGGAGGTGATCGAATTGAGAGTGATTGATCAAGCCAAGCAGTTGCTTGAGTGGAATAAAGAAAAGTTAAATCGACATGCCCATTTTGAAATTGAGGAGCTGAGTCCCATTTTTGCTGACGAATTTATCGTTTTGGCAAATGGACGGAGGTATGAGGCAAATCACCAAAATTATTTTGAGTTTCTCAATCAATTTCGGTCTGATATTGAGGCAATTGAATACGTTGTCCAAGAATATGTGTGCATGGATCAAACTGTTGTGATGCCGCTTGTTGCGACCGTGGAACGTCCCAGTGGGAAAAGGGATGTATATGAGGCGATATTGCTCGTTAAGTTCAATGACAGAAAAGAGATTTATCACTGGCAAGAAGTGTATATCCAAACTTGATATAAGAGCTAGGCTTGGATGTAGATGCCTCGGAATTCGTCCCAGATCATATCGAAGATAGCCCCATGCTTGATGAGGGCGTCGACCACTTGTCGGATTTCCTGGTGGAGCTTTTCATTGCGCACGACGAGAAAGGGGTGGGAGCGCTCGAGTGGTTCTTCTGTCTTGAAGGGGGCAAATGCTCGATTCTTTGATGAAAGGAGGATATCTCTCTTGCCCATGGCTGTGTGATCTTCTGAGCGGACTTTCATGTATTTGTTAACTTTTTCGATGATGGTAATTGCAAGAGGGACGAGGTTGGGGTCGAGATCGAGATTATCCATATCGACAAAGAGGGGCTCGTGACCAGTGATTACTCGGTTTTCCTTATAAAAGGCTTGAAGGGATTTTTGTCTTTCGATGGCCTGTAGGCGCTTTTCAACCGCTTCGGCATATTGCGCATCAGAGATCACCCCTTTAGCGACTTTGTAAACAAGCTGTGCTTGTACTTGGCTAATGAGGCCAAATAATCCAGGAAATAGGTGATTACCGATAAATCCCTGTTCAGGATCTCCTCGACGCGTTTCAAGATCAATGAGTGCGATCTTGCGATGTCCCAATGCATCTTTTTCTTGATGAAGAACGGGCATATTTGTGGCCTGTGTATCGTAAAAACCTGTTGCTTTGATAAAGACTGCAAGCTGGCGGACTGCTTCATTTAGGCTGCTGCTATACATGGTGTAGAAGTGTTCTTGAGCAGATCGAGTTGGGTTTATGGGGAGCCTTTCTTCTACCCAAAGGGTTTTATAGAGTCCGTCAATGCCTACCTTAATCTGTTTGGCATGAGGGATGACTAGGCGATCGAGTTTTAGGCGTCTGCAGGCGGCCACCCCTTGAATCGTTGCAGCAAATCGGAGGCGAAGGGGCCATTCTGAATCGACTCCACACTTAAAGATGAAGTTTGGGACCCAGTCAAGGGTAAAGACATAGTTATTCCCCGCTTTCGAAAAGAGGGAGAGTCCGCGCACCTTCTTTCCCCTCAATAAGAGGGGGAGCACTTCCTCCAAATCTCTCATCAGCCGATCGCTGATCTCAATCCCCCTCTCCAGCTCTTGGGTGCATGTTTTTTCATCCCAATCCACTTGCTTTGCTTTGGGTAGGGGCACGCCAAATCGGAGATATCGCTCATCTCCCACATTTTTCTTGGCAATGAGCTGGTAGTGCGGCCCAGGAGTATCAGCGGTTGCGGGGTTGCCTTCCTCATCCACAATGCGCCCAAGACTCATAAATTTTTTGCAGTCTGGCAAATGTTGGTATTGATCAAATCGGGCGTTGTAGGTGGAAACAAAGTGTGGCATATGTCTTCTTAAGTAGTTAGGCTTGAATCAAAATGCTCCGGTCATTTTTTTCTAGGATAGCAAAAAATGCTCCACGCGCGATGAGGGCTTCTGTGACTTTACCGAGTTGGTTTTGTAGTTCAGGTGAGAAAAACCGTTTAAAGCATGGGTCTTCAGGCTTTAGCCATACTCTTCGCTTGCCTATTGCAGGGAGGACATCTTCACTTTGGGCAATCATTTGGTTGACCTGGTCGATCACGGCTGTTGCAAGCGGAAGGAGAGGCGGATCGAGAACCAGTTTTGTAATGTCTACATAAAGAGGTTCTTTACCAGTATAGATCTCAATTGTTTTATGGAAGGCTTTGAGCAATTTTCTCATTTTCAACTCTACCCCGCGCTCTTCAAACGCTTGGTCGAATTGCTCATCTGTAATGGTATCTCCTGCAATCTTGCGCACCATCCGCGCTTGCTTCAGGGAGATTAAGCCGATGAGACCGGCAGTACTACGCGTTCCAAGAAACCCTTTGGCAGGGCACTCAGAGACACCGCAAATATCTAAAAGGGCAAGTTTGCGCATGCCATGGGAATCTTTACTTCCCTTTAAAACAGCTACATTACGATGATGAATGAGGCTCAATCCAATCTCACGAACGAGTACAGCAAGCTGACGGATTGCCTCAGTGAGACTATCTTCAAACGCTTCAAATAATTCCTCTTGGGTCGCAATAGAATAGTGAACAGGTAGGCGCTCTGCAATGAGCAGATTTCGGTTCCTAACAGTTCTAATTACGGAATGGGGAATAACAAGTTGATTAAGCTGTAATCGTTTACATGCCTCCATCACTTTTAGAGTTGCCAGCCGTCGATATGTCACCGGATAATCAGAAATAATCCCTTCTGTAATCACAAACTGAGGCGCAGCATCTACACTATAGACATGCGAATCCTCGTATGCAATTAAGGAGGTAATTCCAGGACTTCTAATATCAACGGGCTCTTGTGGAAGAATAGGATCAATCCTTGGATCGTCACGCATCCCCCTTTCAAGCTCATCAATACAAGTTGCCTCATCCCATGCAATCGATTCCAGCCGAGGAAGGGGCTGACCAAAACGGAGCACGCCCTTTTTCCCACACTCCTTCTTGGCAATCAACTGATACCGCCTGCCGCAATATTCAGCAGTTGCAGGATTACCATTTTCATCAACAACCCGCCCATAGCTCATAAACTTTAAGCTGTCGGGTAACCCTTGGTATTGTTGAAAGTTTACGCTGTCAGTGGAAACAAAGTGTGGCATATGTCGTGTTAAATATTCTAGGCTTGAATCAAAATTCCCCGGTGATTTTCCCTTAGGATGGCAAAAATTGCTCCATGGGCGAGGAGGGCATCTGCGACTTTGCGGATTTGGCTTTGAAGTTCGGGTGAGAAAAACCGCTTGAAGTATTTATCTTCTGGGTTTATCCGTACCCTTCGGGTGCCAATTGCAGGGATGTCATCTTTGCCGCGGGCAAGGATGTGGTTGATTTGGTCGATCACAGCTGTTGCGAGGGGAAGGAGGGGTGGATCGAGAGTGAGTTTTGTAATGTCTACAAAAAGAGGCTCTTTACCAGTATAGATCTGATTTTCTTTATGGTAGGCTTTGAGCTCTGCTCTCTTTTCTAATTCTGTTTCTCGCTGTTCAAATTTTAGCCGAAATTGCTCATCTGTGATGGTATCACCTGCAATCTTGCGCACCATCCTTGCCTGCTTTAGGGAAATCATTCCGATGAGGCCTGGTGTACTCTGTGTTCCAAGAAATCCCTCAGCGGGCCGTGGATAGACATAGTAAATGTCTAAAAGGGCAAGTTTTCGCATGCCAAGAGAATCTTTACTCCCTTCTAAAACAGCGACACTAAATCGATGGATATTGCTCAATCCCGTCTCGCGAATGAGTACAGCGAGCTGACGGACTGCCTCAGTGAGACTATCCTCATACGCCTCAAACAACTCCTCTTGGGCCGCCACTGAATACTTAACTGGCAGGCGCTCGGCAACGAGCAGATCTCGGCCCCCAACAGTTTTAATCACAGAATGGGGAATGACAAGTTGATTGAGTTGGAGTCGTTTACACACCTCCATCACCTTCAATATTGCCCTTCGTCGATACATGACCGGAAAATCACAATCTACCCCTTCAGTGATTACAAATTGAGGATTCGCCTTCACGGTATAGACATACTCATTCCCACTCTCAATTAAACGAGTAATTTCAGAACTTCCAATATCGACGGGTTCTTCAGGAAGAATGGGATCAATCCTTCGGTCCTCTCGCATGCCCCTTTCAAGCTCTTCAATACAAGTCACCTCATCCCATGCAATCGATTCCAGCCGAGGAAGGGGCTGACCAAAACGGAGCACGCTCTTTTCCCCACACTCCTTCTTTGCAATCAACTGATACCGCTTACCGCAATATTCAGCAGTTGCGGGATTTCCATTTTCATCAACAATCCGTCCATAGCTCATAAACTTTTCGCTATTTGGACAGTGTCGATACTCTTCAAGGGGCACACGCCCAGTAGATACAAATTGTGGCATGGAGGCATTCTATACACAAACTTAATAAATGCAAACCCATTTCTCACTCCCCCTTGCATACCAACCCTTTTATTTGCTAGAATGGATTAATCAACATTCAACAGAAGAGATAAGCAATGGCACAGCAGAAATGTTATCAAAAGTGGCTACTTGAAAAGTTAAGAGATAAAGAGCAAGCATTCGCTTATCTGAATGTAGCCTACGAAGAAAGTCTGAGCGGCGAGCCAGAAGCCCTACACCTATTCCAAACAGCCAAGCGCAATGTTGCCCAAGCCTCAGGGGGAGAAAAAACACTTGCCCAATGGAACAATCTTCCCCATTGATCAAGCGGCCTAAAGGCCTGCTTAATCGGCGGGTGGAGGCGCATCTGGCCCGCAGGCCAGATGCGCCCCCCTCGCGGAGCTTTGAGGCTGGGCTTGCAGCCCAGCACTCAAGACTCCGCACCCCATTTTGATCAGTGCATCATCTAGGCAAAGGTGGGATCAATGTTGTTAATGATGCGTTCGGTTCTTTCGGTATCTGCTTCTTCAGCGAGGGCCCAAACTGAGCGCTTGTTTATTATTCCTCTTTCTAGTCCATCGGAAACGGCTTGTTCAGCAAATTCCTCTGGGGTGGCCTCATCCACTAGTACGTCATGAATAGTTCTAAGGGGGGTGGTTACTCGATATCCTTCGTATTCAATGACGTCTTCAGGCACGAGAGTATTATAGTGGAGGATGAGATTCGGTGGCGGTGGATGATATTTTCTAAATCCCTTGGGAACAGAAAGGTGGTATCTTGACGGCATTACATCACTGAGGTCGTGAATGGCTAGTGCAGTTTGATGGGAAAAGACCCCTTGTACTTCACCGAGTCGATTACAAGACCATAGACTCCAATATACTAGATCAGGGCGCTCTGTTGGTGGGTAGTTGGCGAGGCGGTAAATTCCCCTACCTTCATGGATCCACTTACCACTATGTACAAAAGTAGAGAAATTAGAGTCAGAGTAGCCAGCCTCCTTTGCCTGCTTCGATGTGAAGTAGCCTTGCTGGAGGGTAGCAACACTAAAAAGTCTCTGTTCATTTGTACTCTTGCTCATACATAAAACCTATCAAAAAAATAGGTTTTATGTCAAATCTCTGTCAGAGCTTTATTCTGGTAGGGAGTAAAGAGGGTTTAGATTCCCCATTGATCAAGCGGCCTAAAGGCCTGCTTAATCCACGGGTGGGGGCGCATCTGGCCCCCAGGCC
>JAJACM010000019.1 GCA_022601545.1 Chlamydiia bacterium
CCGTAGGCAAGATGCCCCCTCACCCTTTTGCGGATAGTGTGTATTGACCGAATGGTCGCTTACTCTTGGGTGAAGAGTTAGAGACGTGGGCGCTGACGCCGCACGGGTTCATGGGCTGGGAATGGGCGATGCTGGGGGGCTAAGTTTGGGACTTGCCTTCCGGCAGCTTGGTGAACGCGGTGGTGAGCCCTTGGATCATTTCCAGCAGCTCTGAGTAGATTGAGCTTCCGCTCTCGAAGAGCGAGGCGAGCGGCAGGATTTGCTTCAGCAAAAACTTGCTCTATTTGACCCTGTATCCTCTCTGCCGGAGCGTTATCAAATATGTCTAGCCCTATGCGCACTTGAACCTGACGCCGCTCTTCAATGCCGTGTACCATATAGTTAATAATTGCAAACTGAGTGTGTACATCTAACCCCTTATTATCATGTAAAAGGTGATTTAATGACAATTCATTGACATCCATAATTTCCCCCATGTAATTATTGAGCCTGTAGATAATAACATGTTTTTTACTTTAATATCAATGACTACACCAACTCCTTACTTCTAACACCTTAGCCATTATCGAGTTAGTAGTAGGGCCCTTATCGGAGTGGAGGGGGTGAAGAGGGGCGAAGAGCCTGGGCTATGGAACGATCTGGCTCAATCATCTGATCGAGGAGGCGGAGCTGGCTAGCGCTTCCGCTACCAGAGGCGATTGATTCATAGAAGGTGAAAAGCTCAAGGGCAATGGACGATTCAATCTCGTCGGGCACATATCCCTGACGATGAGAGGGGTCGGCTTTTTCATCACAGAGAAAAAAGGAGGGGTTTCTCCGAGCACAAGCCAAGAGGAGGGGCTCCCCCTGTTGTTGAAGAATAGTTGGATAACTCTTGCGCAAGACTGTGGCCATTGCGGGTGTGGAGAAGAGAGCATAGGTATCGATCAAACACTCCTCTGTTGCGATTTGAAAAAGGCGGATGAAGGCAACTTGGAACTTTTCAGCCTGCTCATCTTCAATGGGTGAGGCTTGAATTTGGCCCTGAAAAAGGGTTGAGCGCAATTCAGATATTTCATTGGGGTAATAGGGGTGCACTCGCGCAAGATCGAGGTCTTGGGTATTTACCTGTAGCATAGCACATTACCTCAACGGCCGATCGGTTTGGTGAGACTCTAATAATGCCACCAGGTGCCGCCTGTCTTCATCGGTCATATTGACGATGAGGCGATTCATCACCGATTCGATTCCCCAATTGACCAATGCAAGCTCTGTTGATAGGTAGAGATCAAATATTTCCACACAAATCCGCGATTCAACCTCCACATGTGTCATTGCTTCAGGATGAGTTGCATTAGCGCGGGGCTCATTTAAAAAAGTGGCTGGGTGAGCCCATGCCAAATTCAGCACTTCCTCTTCCCTATCATCAGCGAGCATTGAGGAAAATGCCTTGCGAAAGCAAAAATAAACCCCATCACATTGGTGAAACTTGAGATAAAACTCTTCGAAATCTTTTGGAGAGGAGAGTTCTATCACCCTCTTGATTTGACCTGAGATGATGGTTATCTCATTAGGAGAAGGTTTATCCTCTAACTCCTTTTTATTTTGCTTTAACAGTAGCTCAATCCTGAGCAAGTGCTCCTCAATTTCCCTATACTCTTCACTATATAATCCACCTGGATTATCAAACGTGACTGCCATGACAAGTCCTTTGGTTTTGAGCATGCGAGCATACCAAAACAAAAGATTTTTCAAAACCCCAATCCCTTCAAAATTGCATTGAACCAAAAACTCCGCTCTTTCTATAATGGCCCAAAAAAATAGAGGCCGCCCCATGCATAAAGTGACCCTTTTTTGCCTATTGTATTTTCCTATTGCTCTTTTTGGTTTAAGTAGAACCGAATCTCATGCCATTCATGAAAAAGCAATGACCGAATGGTCACTTAGAAATGATAAAGTGCTCGAATATCTCGATATACCCGAGAGCAATCTTTCCGAACGGCTAGAGTGCCTCTATGAAGCCCTATCCCATGCACAGAAAAGCTTAGAGCTGACAAACCAAATTCTCGATAACATTGCCTCCAAGCCCAAAAAACGGCAAGAAAAAGTGTGGCGGCACAAGTTGAAATATATCTGCTCCAGAGAAAAGACAATGATTGAAGAGGAAATCCAAAACCTTCAAGCAGGCATTAGTACCCTCGAACTCAATCAACACGTAACCACTGCCAGCCTCTTGCATCAGCAGGCTCTTGAGGTGATAACTGAGGTAGAACAAGCAAGAAGCATTCCTTTCGTATTCCCCACTCCATGCTCTGAAATCAAAGAGCGCTTTGCTAACTTTAAAGCCCTCTATGAAAAAGCAATTGCTCTAGAGCAAGAAGCGTGTGATCATGCAGCTTTTCTCCCCGAGCAAGAGAGCGTCAAAGTTCTCCATGAAACCCTAAGCAACTTCATCCAAACATATTCTACGATCGATCAAACTTGCGAAGAGGAGGTTGCCAAGCGATTTAATAACCTCATCGTGAGCGTTGAATTTCTTGAAGCACTTATCGACGAGCGCCCCTTTCCAGATGAAGAAAATGCCGATGATGAGATAAAATCCATTTTTAATCTACTCCGCGAAGTCGATGCTGAAATGCGTCCCGGAATCCTCGAAGAAACCAAAGCGGCAATCGCCACTTACTCCCAGTAAAGCAGCGCGACTTTTAGTTTGTATAAATTGCTCAAGTCGCCTAAAATTAATGCCTATGTAGTTAACCATCGGTAATATAATGGCAGACCGTGAAGAAAAAAATAGAAGAAATTGGCTGATTTTATGGTTTATATTCAGCCTAGCCAGTATCACATCAATACTGACATATGAACAACCCAGCCTCCTTTCTTACTTTGCTGCTGGAACCACCTGTATCCTTCAGCTCCTTGTTTTTCAAATGAGCTATCGGAAAAGAGGTGTGGGGCTACTGACAATTTTGAATTTCTTCTACTTAGCACTCATTCCCACTATCTTTATCGATGCAATTCTCTACTTTTCATCACCGAAAATGGGCTCAATTGGTGCAACCTCTACTATTCTTACAAGCGGCCTAAGACCATTTATGCTTGTCGTTTCCTACAAACTCTTATCTATCAATCAAAAATTTCAAGCCCAAGAACAAGAAAAGTCGGGATCCATCTTAACACCAAGTGAAAAAGCTCTCAGATGCTACTATCTCTTTTCGCTCATCTTTTCACTTGTTATTGGTTTTTTTATGGGCCTTTTTGGATTAGTTTTAGATTTCAAAAGCAATTTATTTGGGACTACCTGTATATTAATTTTGTATTGCGGAACTTGTATCCTTTACTACAACTGCAGTTACAAATCGCCTGGAACTAAACTACTCACATTCTCGCTTATTGTAAGCGCCATTTTCGGAACTTTTGGAATCGCAGGAATGGTTATCAATTTGTGGACACACCAACAAGGCAGCTTTATCCTCGATGCTCTGGCAAGCTTATATTTGCTCTTTGTCATCTCTGGTGTCTATGTTACCGCGACAATGATCAAGATCAATAAAAAACTTCGCAAGCAGATTCCCACCCCGCAAGAGACGCACGGTGCGATGGCCCCGAGTTAAAAAATTCGTTTAAGTCCCCATCAATTCAACGATCAGGTAGACTCTTTCCTGTCCAAAAATAGAGGGAGGATGATTTGGCAAACTCGGTCGGCGGAGGATCACGCATTCTAGTGCAAGAAGGGACGGATCGTGTCATTGGCAATTTGCTTGATATAATCTTGGAAGGGCTGGATGAGGAGCAATTAGGGAAAGTAGCTGCAGTTGCCAAGCATTGGCACCAGAGCGCAACCTATGTCTCTTGGAAAAAACTCACTTCCCACTTGAACCCAGTAGGTCCTCTCAGAGCCCTATTTCCTAAAGACCAGAGGCTATGCACCCTTGAAGCATTCGCCCATAATCTCCTCTTTCCAAATGGCCCACCCGAAAAATTGAGGCAGGTTTGGCCCCTCTTTTCAGATCGAGCAAAGGGACTCCAAAGGGATATTGGACTGCGAAGCCGTCTCCAAAAGATTATGAATGAGGTTTCTAAAGGGTATGCCCTCGCCCTCATTCAAAAACGAGAAGAGGAGCAGAGTCTCCCCACCACCCTCGAAGAATTTCGCAAGGCAATTGTTTCCCATGGCCAAAATCGGGAGTATTGGCACCTTCAAATGCGAGCCCATTTGATCAACCGAAATTTGGAAATTGTCAAAGCGAAGTGGGGCCAGAATTTACTCTCCACACAAGAGTCTTCTTTTTATGAGTTTGCAATCGCTAATGTCATGCTTGAAGCAAGACCAGAAGTCCATGCTTTATGCAAAGAGGAAAAATATATCCCATTGATTCAACACCGCCTGATTGAGGGGCTTGCCATCTGGCAAGATATAGCAGCTGTTAGAGCAGTGATCGAGCAACTCCCCGCTGCCGCAAAAATGGAGGGGTGGAAGGTATTTATCAATACCCTGGCCTGCAACTACCACATCAAAGAAATTGAAGAAGTATTTACAGACCAAGAACTCAGATCCACAGTCCTCCACGACATAAAAGTGGAACATCTCATCTTTGCAAAAGCCGTTGAGGCAGGATATTACGACTTTGCAATCACTATTTTCCAACTTGCATTGCAAACAGCGACCAATCACATCCAAGCAGTCATTTGGCATATGATGATGCTCAAAAACTTCTTTTGCCCCATGGGAAGGAACATAGATTATGTCACCTTGGGCAGCAAAATTAGCGATATCGCCAATAGCTGCCAGATGGGGATGCGTATCCAATCTCTATCCACCCCAATTGAGAACTTCCCCCCTCAAACCGCCAAGGAAAAAGAGGTTGAGAAGCAAAAGGTCCAAGCTATGTTTTCACGAATGGATAGACCCTACGAGCTCGCCTATTTCATGAATGATGAGTAGAAAGAGCCGATTCGATCTGTTTAATCCCCTCACGAGCCTGACGCCGAATCTCTTCCTTTCGCTTCTTGTCACTCATCGCAAATTGCCTAAGCTTATTGATCACTTCTCTTGCCTTTACCTGGGAAATGGACGTAAGAAGAACCCCGAGTTGTGTCACTGGATGAATGATCTGCCTGCTAAGACCGATGCTACGCAATACCTCGAATGCTAACTCGTATTTTTCATACTTCATACAAAGGATAAACTGAGCTTTTGTCGCCGACACTCTGATTGTCCAGGGGACAGCTTCTAAAGTGGCCACAATCCACTCTTCACTTTTACAATCTCTTTCAAACCAGACAAAAAGCTCTAAAAGAAATTGACGCATCCCACTGTTATATCCAGCAGAGGCCCATTTAACGACCTTTGTATTGTGCTGCGGAGCAAGTAGCTCCATGATCTGTTTAAAATCCCTTTGGCGACAAAGACCGAGTGCAATCTGATCGAGTAAATAGCGACCCATTTCTGGGGGAAGGGTGGAGATCTTAGCGGCTAGCTCCTTAGTCGACCAAATATAAGTCAAATCCACTCTCACTTCACGGATGGAAGCAAGAGAAAAACAAGACAAGCACCCCATAAAACTTTTCAAACACCGCTTCTCTAAAGCGATGTGAAGCATTGCTTTTTCTATTTCCACTAAACGAACAACTCCGTTTTCATCCTTGTTTGCAGCTTGCCTTGCAAAAATCGCCTTCAACTGATCGGGTTGTGTTGCATAGGAAAATAATTGGCCCACAAGCTCCCCACGCTCCACAAGGTCATTTGTTGTACAATACAAAACAACTTGATCCGAGAGGAAAGCAAGTGCAACTCCTTCAACAAGCATGCGCGGCCATCTATCACTTTTCTGATCTATCACAGGCCCAATAGGGTGTGATTCAAGAGCATTTAAGACCTCTATGGAACACATATGGGCATAGATTCGATGGGTATGGAAACCGTGAAACTGACCCACTCCAGCCATTTTTGAAAATTCAAATACCGCCCCTTTCGGCAACGCCTCATTTAAAAACGTTTGTGCGCGAGAAAATAGAAAAGGGGGATTGTCTTTAAAAAGTTTACAAATCACCGTTCGCATTTGTCTAGAGACCCGCACCATATGAGAAAGATTCACTTCATCTAATTGGACAAGAATCTCCCACTGAACAAGATCAAGCGTATCCCCAAGGCGTGATGGGGTAATTGTTTTCTCAGGCGGGTGATAACACGCCCGTTTACGACTCACACACATTGACATCTGTTTTCCTCCTCCTTTGACCTGCTCTAACCGCTTGCAAGCCTGGCTGCTTTCCGCCTCCGCTTGGCGAGAACGCGGGGATCCATATTGAGCTCATCTGCTGTTTTTGCTGCTAGCTGGCCACACCCGCCGCTCACATCTTGAGCCCGACTATAGCGGATAGGGCTCGGTATTCCCCGACTGGAGAGATACTTTTGGAATGCTTCGGTATCGAGTGAGCTCGGCTTTTTCATGTCAATGCCGGGAAATTCGTTAATCGGAATGAGATTCACCTTTGCTTTTAGACCATGGAGGAAACGGACGAGCTTTTTCGCATCGAGTAGGCTATCATTTTTCCCCTCAATGAGTACATACTCAAATGTAATGCCGTAGCGCGGATGGGCTGGATAGCGTAAAAGCACTTCTTTAAGCGCATCGAGATCATATCTCCGATTGATGGGCATCATATCTGAGCGCATCTTCTGATCGGCCGAGTGGAGGGAGATTGCAAGCCGGACAGGCACTTCCTCCCCGAGTCTCTCAATCGCTGGAATCACACCTGATGTTGAGACAGTCACCCGATGGGGACTCATCGAAAATCCCTCTTTGGCAATCATCATCTTACAAGCAGCCGCCACCTCATCATAATTGTCGAGCGGCTCCCCCATTCCCATAAAGACCACATTTGTTACCCGCTTTCCCTGTTCTTTGAGAAGCGAATTCGCAAGGAAAATCTGCCCTAAAATCTCTCCCCGAGTCAAGTTGCGGCTGAGCCCCATCTTTCCCGTCTGGCAAAAGGTACACCCCATCTGACACCCCACCTGGCTGCTAATACAGAGAGTTATCCTCGACTCATACGGCATAAGCACCATTTCAATATAATATTCATCATGGGTCTCTAAAAGAAACTTTTCACTCCCATCAGTCGACGGAATGCGCGAATGGATATGAAACAGCTCAAATGAAAAATTTTCTTTTAAAAGAGAGCGGTTAGAAAGGGAAATATTTCGAAATTGGTCGGGATCATGTACCGACTTTCCAAAGATCCAGTCGACCACCTGTTCAGCAATAAATGCGGGCTTTCCCTTAGAGCGAAAGAATTCTTTCCACTCAGCAAGGGAATTCTCGCAAAAGCCTTTTTTGATTTCAGTCTCAATCATGCCCAAGAGTATATACCGATTCCCCTAATAGATCAATCTGGAAATAACCCCATAAGATCCGATTTCAAGTGAGAGCGCCCAACCTCATCAAGCACCTGGCAAAGGGGGGCTTGCATCTGGGCAAAAGGAGTATAGAATGCCCCCTTGTGCTGACCGAGCAACTTCACCATCGCCTTGTCTGCAAGCTCTATTTGCCCCACCTCATAGAGCCTCAAAATCACCTCCATCGGCACATTGAGACAGTGGACAAACTCTTCTTTTAGTTGATAGGTTTTTACCACCTCCTTGACTCCCATTGATTCGGGGAAGGGAAAGAAAATAGCATCCAATTCTATCGCCAGTTGAATCAACCCTTCATGTCCATCTTCACCCATCAACTCTAAGAGAATTTTTGCCACAAAGCGCTTAGCTCCCATGGGAAATCCCACCTTGTGGTAAAACCCTCCATCTTTTTGATATTCCACTAGAGTTTCAAGCAAACCCTCTAAAAGTCGATAGCTATCATCTGTTTCAAAGTCGGCCAAACTCGGACCAAGTCTCACATGCAGCTGGTCGATTGAAATATGAAATAAATAAAGGGATTCAGAAGCGAGTATTTTTTGACACGCCCAAAGAGCCGCTCCATTAAAACAGAGCCAAGCAAGCGAGCGATTAAACGCCACAACATTTTCATCTCTCACACGCGAAAGGTGTTTTTGAATCGTAAAGGGTTGAAGAGCCTCTTTAAACTCGACCATCTTGGCATGCATCGCCTCAATTCCATCGGCCCGCCTATTTTGGAAGGGACAGAGCTCATTTAATCGCCCCTCTTCGAGAAGGCCGGGGCGAGAAAAAAGACGCATGCACAAAGACTTTTCCCATCTTTTAGCCTTATTCAAGGTTTGGGTAAACGTGGTATCCACCTCAAGCATCCCCACTTCAACCACCATCAACCTTGCTGCACGCGTGTAAAACTCAATGCATCGCATCTTTACATCCACCAAACAGAGGCGATAAAACCGCTTAGATACCCCCAATAGCTTGAATCGATCAGAAATCTCTACCTGAACAAAAACAGCCCCCACTAAATCATCTTCAAACCAATCAAACCGATTGGGCCTCAAAACGGTTGTGCTCGAAATCATGGTAAGAATTATTTCATGAATGGGGATAAATTGCAAATATTGGTTACTTATGGTATAATTCTTCTCCGCTTTACAACAAACGGATAGAAATGATTACTTTTGGCTTGTCATGCATTCCCCACAGTCAATCCCAGTCACTCTGGGGAGCGCTTTCAGACGATGTGTGTCATAAAGTTTTTGAAGGGATGAGCCGGATCACTCTTGGCCATGCAACACGTACATGTCGCAGTTGGCACCTTCTCGCCTTGGCAGAAAGCCTAAGAAGCCGCTCACTTCGTTTCCCACTCACAATTGATCGCCCCCTTTCCTTTGCCAACTTGCTCGAAATGGCTTATTCCCAGAGAAATGCACTGCTCGACAGTGCCTGCCCCCAACATGCTGCCCTTCCCCAAAAGGGAGAAACGTCTAAAAGTTTGAGTCAATTCCGCACGTGGGTAAAATCCTCATCCCCTCCCCCAGATGATCTCGCCTGCTGGCAAGCTCACCAGATCATCTGCCAAACCGACAACCAAAGGTTCAAAACCATTTGTTTACTCGCTAAAAACCACTTCTTTTTACACGCTGAAACCCAGAGTGTTGCGATTGCAAATCCCGACTTGCAAGGTCTTGCCCATCTCCGCTTGTTCAAAGAGTTTGTGTTTGCAAACCGAATTGATGAAGGGATGACTTACTATCACTTACTACCTGAAGATGTCCGAAATGATCTTGCGTTTGATGTGATCATGAAACTCATCACAACCCACCAATTCTCGCTTGCCACTGAGTGTTTGGACCGATTTACATTTTCAATCGCACAAAGAGAGGAACTCCATTTTAAACTCGCCCAGAAGGGAGCTGAGATGGGAGAGAAGCGTTTAGTTCTAGAGACAGTCGAGAAACTGCTTAAAGCAGAAAGTCTCCCCCGCCTTTTTACAACCCTTTGCAACGTCTACCAACACTGATCTCTTCACCAATATTGCATCGCCCTTTTTCAACAAATGACCCACCCAAAGCTCGAAACACACGC
>JAJACM010000002.1 GCA_022601545.1 Chlamydiia bacterium
GATGGAAGACGCCATGCTTATCCATAGAATAGTACGCGCGCCAAAAGATCCATTCACTTCAAAAGACCAATCGCCTCTCCATCCACAACAAACGGCTAATTGGCCTTGCAAAAGAGATCATCGACAAGGCCACTCACCCATCCACTTTGGAATCTACCTCACCTTTTGTAAATCGGAAGATTGTCCCCTTTCCATCCATTCAATTTCCTAAACTCACTGAGGAAGAGCTCCACCTCTTAAGTGTGCAACTCTATGAACTCGCCGGCGACCTTTACCATCAACAGATTCCGGCTTATCGTGAAAAGCTACAACAACTCGATGCAGTCTACGAAAACTCTGTTGCCGCCCATGTCGAACATTGTGGAGGAAGCTACCTGCTTCCCCTCGAAGAAAGCCAACCCACATTTGAACAACGCCTCCCCATCATCCAAGGGATTTGTGGGCTTGCAAACCTCATTGTAGGCACTCACTGGCCCCCCTACCCAGAACTCGATGAAATTGACGATCTATTTAAAGACTCTCAAGAGCTTTAACAAAATCTCCATACAGATAAAAGCTGCCACATACGATTACAATACCCCCATTTTTAGACGCATCATCAACCGCTTTTGCAAGTGATTCGGTCATATCCTCAGATAGAATCATATTTTCTTGCTTAAGCTCTTTCTGAAGAGCGTTGAAATCACAAGCAAAGGGTGTTGATGAGGGAGCCAAATATACGCGCTCTGCCTCACTTTCCAACAGTGAAGGAATGGAATCTTGACACTTAGTTGATTTCCGGTTGAAAATCACATAACGCCTAGCATGGGCAAATTCCTTACCCACTTTCTTAAACAGCGCTTCTATTCCCTCAATGTTGTGCGCTCCATCAAATATCACTGGCGCTGATCGATTGCGTAGTCGATGAATTTGAAAGCGGCCAGGGGTCTTGTATTCAATCCCCGATAAACCTTTGATCTTAAATCCCTTTTCCTTGAGAAGACCGATTACAGCTGTTGCTATCTTTTGATTTTCGAGCTCGTAATCTCCTTTTACCTCATCAATCTCAACTACTGGGGAATGCTCTTTTTTTGCTTCTTCATAGACAGCAGGGTGGCGTGCGTGAAAACCAATGACAACTGGAGCCCCATTCTTAATGACTCCCGCCTTATTCCATGCGATCTTGTCATAATCCCCCAAGACATCGGCGTGATCTGTGCCAATGTTGGTAATCACCGACACAAGTGGGCTGACAATATTTGTCGTATCAAAGCGCCCTCCAATCCCCACTTCAATCACCGCCACATCTACCTCTCGGCGGATAAAGTAATCAAGCGACATTAGGAAGAAAACTGCAAACATCACCTGGATGCCACCAAAAGCGCTCTCTACGGGCTGATTCATCGAAAGCTTGAGAACTTCGATCAATTCATCGTCATCAATCATCTGATGATTGATCATGATTCTTTCGCGAAAGTCAAATAGGTGCGGGGAAGTGAATAGACCCGTTTTGTAGCCTGCATCTTCTAACACCTTAGCTGTTTTGTTGGAAACTGATCCCTTGCCGTTGGTGCCGGTCACATGAATCACATCGAAGGGCAAACCAATCTTTCCAGCCTCAGCAATGAGTTGGTCGATCCGTCCCCGCTTATCTTTCATGGAAGCATCGCTTTCTAAGAGCGCTTTAACCTCTTTTCTTCTTGCGGCTAAGAATTTCTCTGAGTTGTTCATACTCACTCTCCTTCATCGAGCTGGCGGCCAAACGGTGGTGTGGTGCACCAGGGCCTCCGTGAAAATCGGAACCACCAGTAGCAACTAGTTTGCGCTTTTGCGCAAATTTTCGCCACTTTTCTTTCTGATCGGAGCTAATTAAGCTATAGTCGACCTCAATCCCATCGAATGGCAGATCGAGGACACCCTCTTCTAGTTCGCTTCGATTTCGGTATGCCGAAGGATGTGCAAGGACAGCGGCGCCTCCTGCAGCTTGAATAGCAGCAATCGCTTCACGAATAGGTATTAGGTTTGAGGGAACATGACACTTTGCCACGTCACCTAAGTACTGATCAAATGCATCTTGTCGTGTTAATACATGCCCTTCATCAACCATCGCATTTGCAATATGCACGCGTCCAATCGTATGGGTAGCACCTGCTTTGATCTCTTCATAAGGTATTGAGATTCCATTTTCCTCTAAGCAAGCAAGAATCTTCTGGTTGCGTTCTAGGCGAGCTTCTTGATTCTTTTCCAATAGCTCCAGTATATCGGGGTTGTTGGGATCAAGTCCATAAGCCAAAACGTGAAATCCCTCCCCGTTGCAGTTCGTTGAGATTTCAACTCCTGTAAGAAGCTCTATCCCAAGAGAGCTTGCAAGCGCTTTGATCTCGGGAGTATATGCACAAAGCGTATCGTGATCTGTAATGGAGAGAACCGAAATTCCCTCTTTGTGTGCTAACTTTAGCAATTCTTCCGGGGTTAAACTGCCATCAGAACATGTCGTATGGGTATGTAGGTCAATTTTTCGGGTCATATTTTTATTATTTTGTTTTTCCCTGAAAAATCATTATGGCATAAGCGCCGTTTTTAACTCGTAAGGGACAAATCTCACCTCAAGCTTTAAATCACACCCCATCTTCGCTTTGACCACTTTTCGGATATGACTAATCGCCTCTTCGACGTCACTCCTTGTTCCATCCCCCTGATTAACAAGAAAATTTGCATGAATATCCGAAACACTCACTCCACCAACACCAAATCCCTTAAGACCACTCTTTTCAATCAAGCGCCCAGCACTTTCCCCTTCAGGATTGCGAAACATACACCCACACGACTTTGCCTTCAGTGGCTGGGTCTCCATCCGATAACGCAGATGTTTACCCTGAATCGCCTTTGCCTCAGTCGACGGGACAAGATCAAATTGGGCGCTGACAATCACACCAATCCCATCGTGAAAAGAAGAGCTGCGATAGCGAAATGCAAGGTCAGCTGCCTCCACCTCCTTAATTTCCCCATCATGGCTAAGATAGGTTACCCGTTTGAGCACATCTTTTACCTCAGAGCCCGCCGCCCCTGCATTCATAAAGACAGCACCTCCCACACTTCCCGGAATCCCCGACGCAAATTCAAGGCCGCTATACCCTAACTTAGCCGTCCGAATACCCAAGTAGGCAAAGCTATACCCCGCACCAACAATAAATTGATCTCCATTTTGCTCAAAATTGGTAAGATTATTGTGAATGACAAGGCCATTAAATCCCCGGTCATCAAAGATAGAGTTTGATCCTTTTCCTAGAATATAGATGCCCAATTCATTTTCTCGGGCAAACTTAAGTGCGTCTTGTAGTTCCTCAACTGTTTTGGCATCGACAAAGTACTTTGCCTCCCCTCCAATGCCAAAAGTCGAGTAGGGGGCAAGCAATACGCCTTCTTGGATCATACTCCTGCCTGTACACATCCCTTCTTAGCCAATTCATCCTGATAGATTCGATCAATGAGTGCATTGACAAATTGACAAGAGGCTTCAGAGTTGAATTTTTTTGATAGACGGATCGCCTCAGAGATTGCTACCTTACTGGGCACCCCATCATCTTTGACCAGCTCAAATACAGCAATTCTCAAAATGTTTCTTTCCACCGAACTCATTTTCTCAAGCGGAAAGCTATCGCTATAGCCATCAATCAACTGGTCCAGCTCACCAAGAGCCTTTTGAATGATCTCCACTCTCTCAATCACAAGAGCCAATTCCTTCCTTGAAACACCCACAATGCGCATAATAACGCCGATAATCTCATCCCCTTGATCGGGATTCAAATCCCGACTATAGAGGAGCTGAAAGAGACACTCGCGAAATTTCTGTTTGGGTATTGCCATATGAAAGTCCATCTATCATTTTACGCCAAGAGCATACCACACGACACTATATAGAAAAATAGAAAACTTCTATTTTTTTGACTCAAATTCAAGGATTTACTAGAATGACTGATTTCATAGGCCCACCGAAGGAAACGACACGACAATGTATGGTATATTTTTAGACACTGAAACCAATGGGCTCGATGCCACGCGACACAATGTATTGGAAATTGCTTTTCGGGTCATTAACCTCTCAAGCTGTGAGCATATTGCCTCCTACAATTCCCTTGTTTGCCATCCCCCAGAAGAGTGGGAAAAAAGTAGCTCGCAAAGTCTGAAGGTAAACGGGATTACCTTCGACGAAATCCAGCAAGGAGCTCCCCCCTTACTCGTCCAAAGGCAGATTATTGATCTTTTTACAGCCCACAACATCAACCGCTCTACTAGTAGCTTCATCTGCCAAAACCCTTCATTTGATCGGCAGTTCTTTGGAAAACTTATTCCATCTGAGCTTTTTGAAGCCCACCTATTCCCCTATCACTGGCTTGATTTAGCATCGATGTTTTGGGCGAAAATTCAACTAGAAAACCCCGAACTTGGCCAAGACAATTGTACGCTCAGCAAAGACTATATTGCAAAACAGCTCAAGATCCCACCCGAAAAACATCCCCACCGTGCAATGCAAGGAGTCGACTCGCTAATCGATTGCTATTTTGCTCTATTTAATCTGCCGCGGCAAACGTATCAGAACTCGCTTGAGACTAAAACCCCTTCATAAGCAAGGATCCGCTCTTTCACCTCGATTCCCCAATGATAGCCGCCAATCTCTCCACTCGATGTAATCACTCGATGGCATGGAATCACAAAAGAGATGGGGTTTTGCCCAATCGCTGTCGCAACAGCCCGTATCGCTTTTGGATATCCAGCCAATTTGGCAACCTCTTTATACGAGTAGAGTTTGCCTGACTCAAGTGCTAAAAGTGCCCCCCATACCTTTTGCTGAAATGGTGTCCCTACCAATCGAAGGGAGAGCTGGGTGGATTTCTGGACAATTTGCTCAAGTAGAAAAGGAGTGATTGCCCCCTCTATCAGCTCATATTGGCTAAATCTAGTCTTTGCCTCTTGTAATAGAGCCTCCGATGTCAACTTACCCTCAAATCCAATGAAGTAAATCTCTTCCCCACGGGTGATAATCAGCCCCTTACCAAAGGGAAATGTCTGAAAGGAGTAAGTTAATCTGTCCATGAAAGGTGTGCGCAAATCCCGTAATGATCACTGGCCCATTGACCGTTTGTAGGATTATCGCCAAAAATGAACATTTTTTCCACCTGAATATCGAGTTTATTTTGCGTCACCTCTAAAAAGAGATAGTCAACCCGCCGACACCGCTTGAGTGGTTGGTGATCTACTTTGTTATCTTTTGATAACGTGTATCCCGGCGCTTCGGGATTAATGACGGTCCATAAATCAAAAAAACAAAGGCCATCGACATCTGCTGCTGCTTTCCCCGTGAGCTTCATCACTTCCATTGAATCCGCATCAGCATTGAAATCGCCACCCAAAATAGCTGGGATGGGGCACTCATTTTGCTGAATGAGCGTCATGATAAATTCCACCTGCTCTTGGCGCAAACCACTATCGGCTGGCTGCCAACTTAGGTGTGTCACGTAGACGGGAAAATGACCATTTGGTGTCTCGAGAAAGGCTTCAACAACATAGCGTTCGTGAGAATTTTCCTTGCGCGGTAGAACATGTGATTGGTGGGATGCGATGGGAAACTTGGAAAGAATCGCATTTCCAAACATAGCACCATCTTTATTCCTAGCCCCCTTATAGCAGTAGTGCATCCCCAGCTTTTCAGCAAGCACTTGGGCTTGCGAACAGTCGGCATCCTCAAACACCTCTTCTAAAAGAATGATATCGCAATCAAGGGCTTGTAGCTCGCGCGCAATCAGCTCTTGTCTGGCTTTGTAATCGCCAAACTTATACCAGACATTCCACGTCGCAATTTTGTACACCTGCTTGGTCACAATTTCCCTATGGTACTAACTTTAACAGGGCATATTCGGTTGACCGGCTCAACTTCCCATGCCTTTGCACACCGAGCAAAGCATTGGAAATCATCTGATCGACCATATCTAATGAAGGCACCTTTGAGAGCAAGCACTGCTTGAGGTCACTCACATACCCTCTATAGTAGAGTAGGTCTAAATCACCTTTTGCCCTAACTAAGTGCATATCACGAAACCAATATGCGAGCGATGAAAAAATGGTATTCGGGCTTACCTTTTGACTTTCAAGCACTTCAAGCGCTTCATAGACATAAGGCCAATTGCGGATATAGGTTTGTTTAATCAGACTTGCTATCTGATCCATCACTTCTTGGTGGGACTGATCGAGCATCTCTCGTGCAAGAGCGAGCGACCCGTCGCACGCAACCGCAATCCGTTTAGCCTCAGCCTCCTTCAACCCCCACTCCTTCTCAAAGTACGGGGCAAGCAATTCCTCTTCAATGGGATAAAACGGAATTTCAATCGCCCGCGAGCGAATGGTGGGAATAATCCGGTCAATCTCATTCATAACAAAGATGATTACACTCGTATCAGATGGCTCTTCAATCGTTTTTAACAGCGCATTGTAGTGGGCTGTCAGCATCGCTTCGGCATCGTGAAAGAGATACACCTTACACCCCGCCTCAAATGGAGGAAGCGATTGATCTTCAATAAAGCGCTTAATAGTCGCCATTGAATAGACCTCTCCCTTTCCCTCTACTTCAAGGTGAACAAGGTCTGGATGAGAGTCCCCCTCAATTTTGGCTTGCTGCTCCGTACTTGCCCCTCGACTGAGCAACACTTGAGCAAATCGCTTCGCAAAGCTCGTCTTACCCACCCCGTCAATGCCATAAAAAATGAGCAGGCGGGAGTTAAGCCCTTGATCAGCCAAAGCTGTTAAAAGCTTTTTAGCTCTTGGATTGCCAATTAGATGTTCATAAGCTTGCATTGGGTAGACAACTCTTTTAGTACCGCTTCTTCAACCACCTCGAGTGGACCAGTCCCATCGACAACCGAAATCCGCCCCAAAGATTCTCTCGCCAACTCTAAATAAGCCTCCCTCACCTCACTATGAAACTCAAGGGATGCACTCTCAATCCGGTCGTGTGCTCCTGCTGTCAAGCGGCTAATTGCCATATCAGCTGGGACATCAATGAGCATCGTTTTTGATGGTTCAAGCCCCCCACACGCAAAGTGAATCATCTCCCGAATCATCTGCACATCGAGCTTTCGAGCCGCTGCCTGATAGGCCAATGTGGAGTCATTAAACCGATCGCACAAAACCACCTTCCCCGCTTCAAGAGCCGGCAAAATCATCTTGCTCACATGCTGAGCCCGATCGGCTAAGAAGAGAAACAGCTCACACTGTGGGGCCACTTCCCCAGATCCTTTTGAGAGCAACAATTCCCGAATGGAAATGCCCAAATCAGTTCCACCAGGGGCTCGTGTGGTTACCACATCAAGCCCCCGATCAGATAGCGCCTTTGCCGCCATCTCCATCTGGGTTGACTTACCCGACCCATCAATCCCTTCAAAGGTGATGAATGTCCCTGAGTATTGGGGCATGTCCAGTCTACTCCTCTTCTTTCTCTACCGCATCGGTTTCTTTAGACGCTTTTTTCTTAGGAGCCTTCTTTTCTTCTTTAGCCTCCTCTATTTCTTCAGCCTCTTCTTCGATGCATTCAATCTTCTGCATTGTGACAAGAACGTCAGAAACGCCTAAGCTTACCAGCTTCACACCTTGAGTCGATCGTCCCATTACCCGAATATCTTTCATCGAGGTGCGGAGCGTTTGACCATGATTACTCATCATCACCACACTCTCCTTGTCCGTCACCGCAATTGCACCGACGACAAGTCCATTTCGCTTATTGGCAATGATCGACTTCACTCCCTTACCACCCCGATTGGTTTGGCGGAAGTGTTCCACTTTAGAGCGTTTACCAAATCCATTTTCACACACAATCAAGATGGTTGTCTCTGGGTTGACAATCTCACAAGAGACGACATAATCATCTTCATCCTTGAGAGTCACTCCCCTTACACCACGTGCTGTACGCCCCATCGGACGAACAAGAGACTGATCAAACCGAACAGCCATCCCTTGTCTTGTGAAGATCATGATTTGCTCATCTTCATTCACTAAGCGGGCAGAGATTACCTCATCACCCTCATCAAGAGTGATACCATACACCCCTTTACGTCGCGGATTGCTGTACTGCTCGAGAGGAGTCTTCTTCACAACCCCTTTCTTCGTACAGAAGACCACGCAACAAGGAGCAGTGAAGTCGCTCACTCGAAGAACCGATGAGATCTCTTCATCCTTAACCAGCCCATCAATCAAGTTGACCAAAGCCTTACCTTTCGTGCGCCTTCCACCTTCAGGAATTTGCCATGCCTTCAGCCAGTAGCAACGCCCAAGACTTGAGAAGACAAGTAAATGGTCATGCGTATTGGCCACATAGACATTTTTCAGACTATCGGTTTCTTTCTTCGCATCAAATCCAATCACACCACTTCCTCCACGTCGCTGTTCGCGGAAGGTGGTAATTGGCATCCGCTTGATATAGTCATCCGATGAAATGGTAATAAAGACCGGCTCATTCTGGATCAAGTCCTCCATCTGGAACTCGCCTTCAGCCGCAACAATGCGCGTCTTACGACTTGAACTCTCACCCTTCACAACCGCATCGAGCTCATCCTTGATGATCCCCCGCACAAGCGCCTCTGAAGCCAAAATCGCACGTAAACGCTCAATTTCAGCAAGCAGTTCTTTATACTCATTTTCAATCTTATCTCTTTCCAATCCGGTTAATTGGTAGAGTCGTAGCTCGAGCACCGCATCGGCTTGCCGATCGGTAAACTCATACTGAGCAATCAATTCTTTTTTCGCTGAAGCCTTATCAGGACTGGATCGAATGAGTTTAACAATCTCATCCAAATGATCTAGCGCCTTCAGATACCCCTCTAGGATATGTGCCCGCGCTTCGGCCTTATTCAGCTTAAACTGCGTACGGCGACGAATCACTTCAATCCGGTGACTGACCCAAGCAGAAATCATCTGCTTGATGTTCATCACCCGCGGCAATCCATTGTCAAGCGCCAACATATTGCAGCCAAAGGTGACCTGCATATCGGTATACTTGAACAACTGATTCATGATCACATCGGGAATCTCACCCCGCTTCAAATCAATTGCAATGCGCAAACCCTTCTTATCCGACTCATCCCGAATATCTGAGATACCGGTAATCGTCTTCTCATTGATGAGCTCAGCCACACGCATAATAAAGTTGGCTTTGTTTACATTATAGGGTATCTCATCGACAATGATACGCTGCCGATCTTGGCCATATTCCTCAATCGAAGTGACGCCGCGAAGCATTAGCTTGCCTCGCCCCGTGTGATACGCCTCTTTAATCCCACGATAGCCACAAATCGTCGCCCCCGTTGGGAAATCGGGCCCTGGCATCACTTCCATAATTTCATCAATAGTCGTTGCAGGATTGTCAATGACAAGCTTTGTTGCCCGAATTAACTCAATTAAATTGTGCGGTGGAATCGTAGTCGCCATCCCCACAGCAATTCCTGACGATCCGTTACAGAGCAAGTTAGGGAACTTCGATGGAAAAACCGTCGGCTCCTTTTTCGTCTCATCGTAGTTGGGAACAAAATCGACAGTATCTTTATCGAGATCTTCCATCAGGGCCATGGCAGGCGCTGTTAGCTTAGCTTCAGTATAACGCATCGCAGCAGGAGGATCTCCATCAAGCGATCCAAAGTTTCCCTGCCCATTGATCAGCGAGTAACGCATAATCCATGACTGAGCCATCCGAACAAGTGTTGGATAGATCACCGTTTCCCCGTGAGGGTGGTAATCTCCAGACGTGTCCCCAGCAATCTTGGCACACTTTCTGTGTTTGGCTCCCGGCGAAAGGTTCAACTGGCGCATCGCGTAAAGAATCCGCCGCTGAGAAGGCTTTAATCCATCCCGCACATCGGGAAGCGCCCTCGAGATAATCACAGACATTGAGTACCGCAGATAGCTCTCTTTAAGCTCATCCTCTACATTTCGTTTCTCAATGTGTTCGTTTTCAATATATGCCATATTAAATATCCAAGTTTTTTACTGATAGAGCGTGCGTCTCAATAAACGCTCTACGTGGTTTGACTTCTTCACCCATCAACATGCTGAACATATAGTCCGCTTCCATCGCATCTTTGATGTTAACCTGAATGAGCGTTCGCGCCTCGGGATCCATCGTGGTCTCCCATAGCTGATCGG
This sequence comes from Chlamydiia bacterium, assembly GCA_022601545.1. Classification (GTDB taxonomy): domain Bacteria; phylum Chlamydiota; class Chlamydiia; order Chlamydiales; family JAJACM01; genus JAJACM01. The sequence goes on from JAJACM010000002.1 coordinate 10,165, forward strand.
CGTTCATCTCACCCAATCCCTTATATCGCTGAATCTCGATCCCTTTCCGCCCATTCTTTCGAATAAACTCAATCAAGTCTTTCAGTGTATATAAAGGTGTTTCTGACTCATCCTCTTCTATCACATCGCAAAGCTTTCCATCGGCAACAAGGTACTGTGATAAACTAAATGCATACTGGCCGAGCTTCTCTTTAAGCTCTTCAAGCTCTTTTGCAATATATAGCTCCGAGTAATGAAGAGGCTTTGGTCTAAAGACCTGCATTTCCTCTGTTTGCTCTTCTTCTGGAATAGATGCCAGCGTTGCTTTGTGCTGCTCCTCTTGATCTTCCAAATCAATCCGCTTTAAATCTGCAAACTCATCTTCTGAGTAGACAAATTGGTTCTTCCCTTTAATGTCCACTTGGTATCTCGGTAGCTCTCCACCGTCGCTAACAGCGGATAAGAACTCTCTAAACGGAATTCCCTTCCGCTCAACCCCAGCAATAAGACCTTCAATTCCAATCACCAGCTGAATTAGTTCGCGTAATTCCCCTTTTTCAATCACTTCTTTATGGGAAGCCAAGCGAATATCCACATCACTCATTCCAAGCTTCAGCAAATACTCATCCATTTCCGCTTCTGAATGGATATACTGGCTCACCTTCTTACGAGAAACCCGGTAAAGTGGTGGCTGGGCAATATAGACATAGTTATTCTCGATCAGTGCCGGCATGTGGCGATAAATGAATGTCAATAGAAGGGTACGAATATGCGATCCATCCACATCCGCATCAGTCATCAGGATAATTTTATGATAGCGCAACTTTTCAAGATTGAATCCATCCTTACCAATTCCACATCCAAACGCCGAAATCATCGCTGCCACTTCAGTATTTTGCAACACCTTCTGCAACCGAGCCTTTTCAACATTCAAAATCTTCCCTCGAATGGGCAAAATCGCCTGATAGCGCCGATCGCGCCCCCCTTTTGCCGATCCACCCGCAGAATCTCCCTCAACAATATAAATCTCACAATGGGCAGGATCCCTTTCAGAACAATCTGTCAACTTCCCTGGAAGCCGCATACTGTCTAGGGCCGACTTCCTTTGCGTCAACTCACGCGCACGCTTAGCAGCTTCTCGCGCCTGGGAGGCTAGAGCCGCCTTTTCCACAATTAGCTTTGCAATCGGAGGGTTCTCTTCTAAATAGACAGCAAAGTGCTCACCCACAATTTGTTGAACAGCCGATCCCACATCTTGGTTTCCCAACTTCTGCTTTGTCTGCCCCTCAAACTGAGGATTGGGCACACGAGTTGAAATGACAGCTGTCATCCCCTCACGCACATCCTCACCCGTAATACTAGACTTGGCATTCTTGAGCAGGTTATGACTCTTAATGTAGGCATTAAGCACACGAGTAATCGCCGTTGAGAACCCGGTCAAGTGGGTTCCACCAAGTCTTGTCGAAATGTTATTCACATAAGAAAAGACAGACTCTGTATACGTCTGATTCCACTGCATCGCCACTTCAAACTCAACAGGGCCATCGTGAAGATCCTTAGATCCTTTAATATAGATTGGCTCAGCAAAAAGAGGGTGCTTAGTCTCATTGAGATACTTCACAAAAGAGCGAATCCCTCCAGCAAAGGAGAATGTGACATCATCAGTTTCTGCAGTCCTTTCGTCGATCAATTCAATCGCAAGACCTGCATTCAAGAACGCAAGCTCTCGCAACCGCTTGAAGACCACATCATATTCCATCTCAAGAACGCTGAAAATCTCTTCATCGGGCCAGAAGGTGACACAAGTTCCCTTCTCTTCAGTTGCCCCCACCTCTTTAAGTGGAGCTGTCACTTTCCCTCTCGAGAAACTAATCACGTGTTCTTTTGAGTTAGAAAAAACATTCACTTCAAGTTTCTTTGAGACAGCATTCACACAAGAAACCCCTACCCCGTGCAAACCACCAGACACTTTATAGGAGTCTTTATCAAACTTACCCCCAGCATGAAGAATGGTCATCACAACTTCAACAGCCGACACTTCACGTCCCTGCTTCTTCGACTCAGCCTCGTGCCGATCAATTGGGATCCCCCGACCATTATCCCGAACCGAAACTGAACCATCTTTATGGAGTGTGACTTTAATCTTGTCACAGTGTCCCGCCATCGCTTCATCGATACAGTTATCCACCACCTCATAGAGCAACTGGTGAAGACCATTAATGTGTGTATCACCAATATACATCCCCGGTCTTTCACGTACCGCTTGAAGCCCTTCTAGGACTGTAATCGAACTTGCGTCATATTCTTTCTTTTTTGTCATTGTGGTCTATCCTTTTAACCTTCCGAACTAACCCATTCGAAAGACAATATTTCTCAACTTGACTGATGGCACTTTGCGCTGAATTTCCTTCATCAGCCGAGGCTTCTCTTGCATTGAAAGCATATGATTGACCGCCGCTGATTTAACAAGCACTAAGAGGACACCCTCCTTAAACGATTTGGCCCTAGCACAAAGGGCAAACTTGGGACCAATTACTTCATCCCATGCTTTCAACACTAATTCATTGGGACTTGATCTTCTCTGCTCAATTTTTCGAAGCGCATAAGGAAGCAGATCACCAAGAGTCTTTTCCGGGGGGTAAATCCCATTGTAATATTTCGGTGTGCGCTTCAGCGGATTGCTCATCACATGTCCCTAATTTTCAAACACCCATAATACAAAAACCCATTTGAAATAGCAAGCACACAATTTCCAATCCTCAAAATCCCCCTATTTTCGATCCTCTAAAGGCAAATGACCCACCACAAACTGTGCCCGCTCCTCCACCGACACCTTCGGCAAAGTGATTAACTCATACCCATTCTCGTGATACACCACCTCAATCGCAGCCGAAATTTCCTCCACACGTTCAAACGATCTCTTCCTCACTGCATCATTGGTAAAAATCTCCTCCCAGAGAGGGGCAAAAAACACCTTTTTATTAAATTTACAACCTTTGATCAGCTCGAGCGTTTCCTTTGGGGTGTCCACGTTTAGGTACCGATCATATGCGAGGGTATCCCAGGGACTTCGGTCAAAAAAGACTACCCCCTTTGCGTCCTTAACTTTATCGAGAGCACACATGTTATATGCAATGATTTGCCTAGACAGCTCCTCTCGCTCAGCCGACGTCCATGAAGCAGGTGCCAACGAATTGCCAAAAAGCTCTTTGATGAGAGGTCTTGCTGCTTCTTCAGCTACGACATACCCTTTCTTGTGAAGCGCGCCCAAAAGTGATGATTTTCCCGTTCCTGGAGCGCCTGTGATAATAAAAAATTTACTTTCTTCCACTAATGAAAAGTTTCCTTCGCTAAATATCAGGTTATCCACTATACTCTATGTTAAAAAATTGGTTGTCAACACACAATGAAGTACCCACCTGAAAAAATTCGCAATATTGCCATCATCGCCCACATTGATCATGGTAAAACAACGATTATTGATGCACTCCTAAAACAGTCGGATATGTTCCGTGACAATGAAGAGGTGCAAGAGCGAATGATGGATAGCAATACGATAGAGCAGGAAAGGGGCATCACCATTTTTGCCAAGCATACCTCGTTTGAGCATGAAGGGACGAAGATTAATGTGATTGACACACCAGGGCACGCCGACTTCTCAGGTGAAGTGGAGCGGGTACTCGGCATGGTCAATGCGGTTCTTCTCCTTGTCGATGCACAGGAAGGGCCAATGCCGCAAACCCGCTTTGTGTTGACGCAAGCCCTGAGAAAGGGGCTCAAAGTGATTGTGGTCCTCAACAAGATTGACCGCCCACACGCAAACCCTGAAGTGGCACTTGATAAGACTTTTGACCTCTTTGTTGAGCTGGGCGCCAATGATGAACAGCTCGACTTTGATTACTGCTACGCATCAGGCCTTGCCGGATTTGCTAAGATGCAAATCGACGACCCTGAAGTGGACATGAAGCCCATGTTTAAGATGATTGTCGATAAGGTTCCCGCCCCTCCAGGCTGCCCCGAAGGCCACTTTCTTATGCAGGCAAGCACCTTATCCTATAATGACTATCGGGGACGAACCGCCACTGGCCGCATCCTCCAAGGGACGATTCGGGTTGGCGATACTGTGAAGTGGATCGACCAAAATGGCCATCCATCTGATCAGAAAATTACTCACATTGAAAGTTACCGGGGAATTAAGAAGATTGAAATCGAAGAGGCTAGCGCTGGTGACATCGTCAACCTAGCTGGCATCCCCGATGTGATGATTGGCGACACCCTTTGCTGCCGCGATCAGGTTGAGCAACTTCCACGTATTGAAATTGGACAGCCCACCCTATCAGTGGACATCCTTGTCAACAATGGCCCATTCTGTGGACGTGAAGGAAAGCATGTCACATTTAATAAGATTCGCGAACGACTCCTGAAGGAAAAGCGGGCCAATGTCTCACTCACTGTGGAAGAAGTGGATGGCCGGGACGATATGATTCGCGTCTCTGGGCGGGGTGAACTGCACATCTCTGTCCTCCTTGAAACGATGCGACGGGAAAATTACGAGTTTGTCGTCTCCAAACCTCAGGTGGTCACTCAGGAAATTGATGGGGTGAAGCACGAGCCCAATGAAGCGATCCATATTGAAGTGCCAGACGATTATAGCGGTTCTGTCATTGAGGAGCTCTCTAGACGGGGAGCCGAAATGAAGAACCTGGTCACCAATGAGCAAGGGATTACAACTCTAGAGTTTCTCGGACCGACCCGCAGCCTTCTCGGCTATCGCCCTGAATTTCTCACCGCTACCCGCGGGCTTGGGATTCTCACCTCCATCTTTGACAGCTACCAACCCTGGAAGTCCAATCTTCCAAAGCGGATGCGCGGCGTGATGGTGAATAACACGAAGGGGAAAGCAACCCCGTATGCCATCTTTGCCCTGCAAGACCGCGGCGACATCTTCGTCAAGGCGACCACCGAAGTATATGAGGGAATGGTTGTCGGCTATCACGCCAAAGCTAATGATCTAGTTGTCAACATCACGAAAGAGAAGAACCTTACAAATGTCCGAGCAAGCGGATCGGATGAAAACATCATCCTCACTCCCCCGCGCACGTTGACGCTTGAAGATGCGATCAATTTCATTGAAGAAGATGAATTTGTCGAAATAACGCCACAAAATATTCGTCTTCGCAAGATCATTCTGAATGAAACTGAGCGCAAAAGAAAGAAGCCATGACATAAATCTCACTATCACTTTCTGCCTCCATATCCTATCTCCTATTATTACATTACATTTGGAGCACTTGTACAACGCGTCGTGCCCGTATGCGCGCGCCCACTTCTTTTATCTTACTCTTACTCTCCACCGGCGCACCTTTTGACTCAGCAATTACCCGTTGACGTTGAATTTGCTTCTCAGCCCGCTCTCCCTCGACCCTCCTTTCAATCTCATCAAACAACTCTGAGTTAGCCTCCTTCACAAGATCAGCAATCCTCTGGAGCCTTGCCACTTCCTCTCTCTGCTCAGTCGCATCCCGGACAGCACTAGTCATTGTTTTCTCAAGCCGCTCGAGCTTGCGCACAGTATTCCTCAAATCTGATTGTAATGAGACCCTTTGTTCAAGCATCTCTCTTGACTGCTTGGCAATCACCTCATCTTTTTGCTGCAGCTGGGCCTGAAGTAACACCAGCTCTCCCAACTTTTCTTGAGCAATCTGTAACCCTTCAAGCTGCCTTTTTAACTGCTCCTTTTGGCTCGACATTGTCTCAAACTTGGTATTAAGCTTGCCAATCAGCCCTTCGATCTTATCGGCGCTCTCATCAAGCTGCCCCGCAGTCTCATCCAGCTCATCCTCTGTCTCACTCAAACTCGCTGCAGTCTGATTCAGGTTCCCCAATAGCTCTGTATACTTTGCCACCTGAGTTGTGAGCTGGTCGATCTTATCCTGCAAAGCACCATTTTGCCTCTTCCATTCCAACTGCTGAGCAATCGTCGCCTGTTCCATTTGTTGTATCCGGGTGGCGAACTGATTATTATTCTCCCTATACGCATCTCTTTCCTGTGCAATGAGCCGAGCTGTCTCTGTCAGATTTGTAACTTGCCCCGCCAATTCATCTTTTGTCGTCTCAAGTTGTGTGATCGCACTAGACAATCGGGTATTTTCCCCTTCAAGCCGATCCACCTCACCCCCGAGTCGATCCACCTCCGCTGAAAAGCTAGCCATACTCTTTGTATAGTAGAGAAAAACTGCAAGCTCAATTGCTAGAGCAGTAGCTGCTGCATACTCGACAGCATCCCCACCTCCAAACACACCAAAGATGTATACTGCCACCACTACAATGGCAACCGCAGTCCCAATACAAAAGGGAAAGTTTCCACAACAGAGCCGATTTTCGAGCATCTGCATCGGCCCAACAGCAACAGCTTCTGCCACCACTCCGGACATATCAATAACACGATCCTGGCTCTCTCCACCTTCATTTCCACCCTCTTGATGCGCAACCACAGCTGCGCTTACAGTTAAATCCTGCGCCATTCTGACCTCCAACTTATTTTTATTATGTGTGGCACAGTAAATCTTTTTAGAATTCTTATCAAGTTTTTTATCGATTCTTAACTTTGCTACCGCCCTCACTCCCTTCTCTCCACTTGCGAAATATCAACCGATTGAGCATACTCGCTAAAAAACGGAATTGACAATGCAAGACGCTCCCATCATCAGACAAATGTTTAACCGCATTTCCCATCGGTACGACCTCCTCAACCGGATTCTATCAGGGGGGATTGATATCTACTGGAGAAAGCGCCTGGCCCGCATGTTACACCGCAACCAACCACGAGCGGTCCTTGACATCGCCACTGGGACAGGCGATCTCATTTGCGATATTCTGAAAAACAATCAATCCATTACCTCAATCCATGGGATTGATATTGCTGAGCAAATGCTCGACCGGGCCAAAGAGAAGATGAAAATGAAAAACCTCGACTCTCTTGTCACCCTTGAAGTTGCAAGTGCCACCAACCTCCCCTATTCGGACGCAAGTTTTGATGCCACCACCATTTCATTTGGGATACGCAATGTCAAAGAGAAGGAAAAAGCGTTTTCTGAAATGTTACGCATCTTGCGCCCTGGCGGTTTTGCCTACATCTTAGAATTTTCGATGCCAAAGCATCTCTTGCCAAGACTCTATTACCTCTTTCACCTGCGAGTACTCGTCCCCTTCTTTGGGGGACTGATTGGTGGTGATCGAAAGGCGTATCAATATCTCAACTCCTCAATCGAGCAGTTTGACTCCCCTGAAATCATCTGCGAGTCGCTCGAAAAGCTGGGCTTTTCAAACATCGAAGCACACCCTCTCACTTTTGGAGCTGTCACCCTCTATGTCGCAAAAAAGTAAGCCCTCTTCCCTCCTTAGCTGGCTCGAATCCTCACCCCTCTACCCTCAAGTCTACTGGTTCAACCCCTTGGGCAACGAAGAAATTGCTTCCATCGGCACTAACCGACTTTTCGATCGCCTCCCAGATGCCCCCGAAAAGCGGGTTTGGCATTTTAGAGACTTCATGCTAGACACCCGCAAAACAGACGTTTGGAATACATTTCCCGAATCACTCATTATCGAGCCCCTTGAAGAGCGCTCTCAATTTGATCCCGATTTCAGCCGCTTTTCGCGCGGGTTTCCTCACACCCTCTCCCAATCCCACCTCCCCTCCCAAGAAAGGTGGAACGAGCTAATCGACACCTTTTATCAAACCACTCTCGACAAAGCGGTCCTCAGCCGGATGACCACACTTGACCTTTCTGCTCCCCCCTCGATCTATTCTCTACTCGCCTCTTTGTCTCAATCGGGAACTGTTTATGCCCTCCTGCTCGATGAAGAGACTGCATTTCTTGGCGCCACTCCCGAGATGTTGTTTCGCCGCCACCATTCAACTCTTGTGACCGAAGCGCTGGCGGGTACGAGAAAACGGGGAGCCACTTGCCAAGATGATTTAGATCTAGAAAATGCCCTGCGTCACAATCCAAAAGAAAGACAAGAGTGTTTGTATGTGAAAGATGCAATCTTAAACGAGCTCTCTCAAATCTCAAGCCAAGTTCACTGCAGTGATCGCTTCACCGTCAAAAAAACTCCAACTGTTCAACATCTCCACCAATCATTTTCAGCCCAGCTCACCCCCATTTCCCACCAAGAGATTATCAATAGGCTGCACCCCACCCCTGCAATTGGTGGAGTGCCCAAAGAGCGCTCGCTTGAGTGGATTCTTGCTCACGAACCCTTTGACAGAGGCTATTTCTCAGCCCCCATCGGGTGGGTGCATCAACATTCAGCCCACTTTTGCGTCGCCCTCAGGTGCGCTCTCATTAAGACCTCAACCCTCCACCTTTTTGCCGGAGCGGGCATCGTGACCGGATCAGTGGCAGAAAATGAGTGGGATGAAATGACACATAAAATGAGTCACTACTTAAATTTGTTCTCTTCTATAGCGAGTTGTGGTAAATTATCACCCATACTTTCTCATGTTGAATAATAGGGGCTTACTATGAATAATAACCGTTGGTCAAACCTCATCGTCAAACAGCTCGTCCAGCACGGCGTCCGCCATTTTTGCATTGCACCTGGCAGCCAATCAACCGGTCTTGTCCTTGCCGTTGCCGACCATCCACTGACTATTAAACATGTCCACTTTGACGAAAGAGGGCTCGGTTATTTTGCGCTTGGTATTGCGCGCGCGCAAAATGAGCCAGTCGCTATCATCACCACTTCTGGAAGTGCTGTTGCCAACCTTCTCCCCGCAATTATTGAAGCCGATAAAGGCCACATCCCACTCCTTATCCTTTCAGCCGACCGAAATATCTCTCTCCACGATTGTGGCGCAAATCAAACGATTGATCAGCTGAGCATGCTCACTCCCTATGTGCGTCACCAACGCACCCTCCCCTCTGTTGCCGAGGAACAAAGGGATGAATTTGTCGCTGCCGCTATTAGCGAAGCGATTTTTCAAGCCACCAATCAAGACAGGGGGCCAGTCCACCTAAACATCCCCTATAAAAAGCCCCTCTTTGATGAGTCTGTCCCCCATCTCGTAGATGACCTCCCCATCCACATGTCCATCCAGGCAAACAAGCCCACTTTTGACCCCCAACAGATTCAATCGCTTCAGGAGCGATTTTCTGGCGTTGAGAAAGGGATGATCTTAGTTGGAGAAATGCAAGAACTCGAGGAGCTCGAGGAAATCTTTCAGCTTGCGATGACACTTGGGTGGCCCATTGTTTCTGACATTCACTCCAACCTCCGCTCACTTGGCACCTCGAGCTATCACATTCGCTACGCACTCGATGCACTCATGCAAGGTGTGCTTGGCAAGGAGTATATCCCAGATGTCGTCCTGCATCTCGGCGGCCGCATCGTAGCCTCACCTTACCTCCAGTGGTTGAAAACTGAAGAGGTGAGCACCTATTACCATGTCGATAAATACCGAGAATCTGTCAATCCATTCATGCTGGTCACCCACCGCGTTCTCCTCGATCCAATCGAGTTTTGCCGTCTCCTCCGCCAAGACCTTCCCCTGCGCTCTGAATCGGTTTTCTTGGCCAAGTGGCAAGAGCTATCGCTCAATATGACCGAGCGGGTCGAGAACTTTTTAGGAAGGCACAATCAACTCACCGAGCCCTACCTCGCCTACATGGTGGCTAACCAGTTTCCGGAGATTCACCACCTCTTCCTCGGCAACAGCATGCCCGTACGTGATATGGACCGCCTCTTCTACCCTGACAGACCGTGCGGGAAAGTGTTTGGCAATCGGGGCCACAGCGGAATTGATGGAAACATTGCTACAGCCATTGGAATCGCTACAGCGCTCCAAGAGCCATTGCTTGCCATTCTCGGCGACATGACTTGCCTACACGACCTCAATTCGTTTGCCCTTCTCGCAAAGAGCAAGCTCCCCATCACCTTTGTGATTATTAACAACCAAGGGGGAACCATTTTCAACTTCCTCCCCATTGCAAAACAGAGCAGTGCCCTCGGTCCCTACTTCCGCTCTGATCACGTCTTTACTTTTGAGAAGGTAGCTGAAATGTTTGGCATAGACTATGCCCGAGTTGATACACCTGAAGGGGTGCTCGAAGAGTTGGGAAATCAGAAGATCATTGAGCTCTCCCTTTCCCATGATGAAAATGTCGATTTTCACGAAAAGCTTCAGAAGGGGCTTGCAAAGAGCAGGCGCAAAGTGTTGGCTTACCGCTTATGATTGGCTTCATACATGGTTTCATGGGTGCGCCCACTGATTGGGATCCAATCCTTGAGGCGCTAGACTACCCATCCATCACCCTCGATTTGCAAACCCATTCCTCCTATAAAGCAATTAAAGAGTTCATCCTCCAGCACCCGCCCCTTTACCTCGTTGGGTACTCGATGGGTGGGCGGATTGCCACTCAACTCATGCACGACTTGCCAGACCACATCCTCGGTGCCGTTCTCATTTCTTCTCCCATTTGCCAAGCCTCTGGGACAAAAGAGATGCGCCTAGCTCAAGAAGAGGAGTGGCGAGGTTGCCTCAAGCAAGAAGGTGTTGAGCGGTTTACTGATAAGTGGTACCAAAATCCTCTATTCAAAACGTTGCAAAACAACCCCGGTCTACTTGCTAAAGTTCAAGCTAAACGCAAGTCACTCACCCCCAATTGCATACTCAGTCAACTCGACGAATTTTCCCTTGCCAAACAAAACATATTTTGGGACACTCGCATCACTTTCTCCCACCCGGTGCTTGCCATTTTTGGAGAGAAAGATAAGAAATATGCTTCGATGAAATGCGAGTCTCCATCGGTTACAAGACAAGTGATCCCCGGTGTGTCTCACGCCGTTCATCTCGAAGCTCCAACCCGTGTAGCAAGTGAAATCAAACACTTTTTGGAGGTGAATAATGAGCGTCACAACAGTCCAATGGGAACCCCTCATCCAATTTGAAGATATTCTCTATGAAAAGTTAGGCAAAGTGGCAAAGATTACCATTAATCGCCCGCATGTACGCAATGCCTTTCGACCACAAACTGTGAATGAAATGCGTCGAGCTCTACTCGATGCACGGCAAAATGAAGAAATTGGAGTGATTATCCTGACCGGAGAGGGAAAAGATGCCTTTTGTTCAGGTGGCGATCAAAAAATCCGAGGCGAAAGTGGCTATAAAGATGACTTGGGCCAAGAAAGCTTAAATGTCTTAGAGTTCCAAAAGGAGATCCGATCGTGTCCCAAACCCGTTATTGCCATGGTGGCAGGCTATGCAATTGGTGGCGGGCATGTCCTTCATGTCATTTGTGATATGACAATTGCTGCTGACAACGCCCGCTTTGGGCAAACTGGTCCTCGCGTGGGCTCATTTGATGGGGGATTTGGCGCGAGTTACCTCTCTCGATGTGTTGGGCCCAAGAAGGCAAAAGAGATTTGGTATTTGTGCCGCCAATATAACGCCCAAGAAGCGCTTGACATGGGGCTTGTCAATGCGGTGGTGCCGTATGAAGATCTCGAACGGGTAACACTTGAATGGTGTGAGGATATCTTGCTCCACTCACCCCTTTCGATTCGTGTCCTCAAATCGGCATTCAATGCCGACATCGATGGGCAAGCGGGCCTTCAAGAGCTCGCAGGCAATGCGACAATGCTCTATTACATGACAGAAGAAGCACAAGAGGGTCACAAAGCCTATCTTGAAAAACGAAAGCCCGATTTCACCCAGTTTCCATGGAGGGGCTAGATGACAAGCGCAAAAGTATGGATTGAGGCCACGCGCCCCAAAACACTGATCATTTCCATTGCCCCAGTTCTGATTGGGGCAGTGATGGCGTGGCCTAATTTCAATGCAAGTATCTTTTTCCACATTCTCGCCTGCATCTTCACACTTCAAATTGGCACAAACTTGGCCAATGACTACTTTGACTTTAAGAAAGGGACAGACACTGCTGATCGGATTGGCCCAAGGAGACTTTGCCAGTCAGGAGAGATTAGCCCACGCGATATGAAAATTGGGATGGTGCTTGCTTTTGCAAGCTCATTTGCTGCATGCATTAAGCTCATGTTCTTGGGGGGCCCAATCATTTTTTATCTCATGTGCCTTGCCATCGTGCTCGGCATTGGATATACCGCGGGCCCCTTCCCTCTGGGATATAATGGTCTTGGGGACCTGGTTGCGTTTATTGTTTTTGGCCCCATTGCTACAGGATATACTTACTACTTTTTAAGCGGAAACTACTCTCTTTATGCTGTAATTGCCGGGATTGCTCCAGGAGCGTTTGCCGCTGCGATCATGAATTTAAATAACCTCCGCGATCAACTCCAAGATTTTCGTGCCCAGAAAAAAACGATTCCCCTCATTTTTGGAAATGAGTTTGGAAGAGGGTTCTTTGTTTTTACACTCGCCGTTGCTTTTGCGATTCCGGGCATCCTTATCTGGCTCACCAATGGACATGCCTATTCGATTCTAGCTGATGGTGGTGTCATTTTGGCTTTGCCCCTACTTAAGCAACTATCTGAGGTTAGAGAGCCTGGAGAGTATCAGGCACTTTTTCCCAAAACGATTAGACTCCTTGGAATCTACACACTTCTATTTTGCATCGGATGGATCATTTCGCATTAAAAAGCTACCGCTACTCATATAGAAGCCAGCAATTTGGCAAAAGGGATGGACTCATTATCGAATCAACTCTTTCAAGTGGAGAAAAGGGATATGGTGAAGTAGCACCGCTCCCCGGTTTTAGCCGTGAGACAATCGATGAGGTAGAAGCAGCAATTGTCGCCAAAAGCATTTCTCACCCCCTTCCGAGTTTGGCCTTTGGACTCCACACCGCCCTCAACAAAAAAGAGCAAACAGGTGAGTTTCAAGTAGCCGGGCTCGCATTTGATCTCGAGTCTGCAAAAGAGCGGGCAGACGAGGGGTTTGGCATGGTCAAAGTAAAGGTGGGAGAGGATATTTCAGAGGTGATCGGCCACCTCCAAAGCTGTGGCATCGGTGTCCGCATTGACTTTAATCGAAAGGGGATTAAACACGAGGTGATCGATTTTCTAAAAGGGTATAAGCCAGGGACATTTGACCTGATCGAAGAGCCAACCCTTCACCCCGCAGAGTGGAAAGAGATTTATGAAAGGACAGGCCACTTCCTCGCAGTGGATGAGAGCTTTGCCCACCCTCAAATCCCCTGGGAGTGTATTAACGCAATCGTTCATAAACCAACGATCAGGGGGCCTATCCTCCCCAATATAGCAGGCAAACGAGTGGTGTTAAGCAGCAGTTATGAAAGCCCTGTTGGCATTTTAGGCATTCTCCAGTTAAGTCAAACCAATCGAGTCGACCCCTATCTCGGGATCGACACGCTAAGAGATTTTGATGCTGAGCCTCCTTTTTCCATCACTCCCAAGATGAGCCTGTCTCCCAAAATGCTCCTTAAAAGAGCCTTTCAATCAATCCCATTAGTTAAAGAGAGGGTGGTATGTTAGAGAATATTGAACGGTATGCCAAACTTTTTCCCAACCAGGCAGCTATTGAAACGCCCAGCTCACAAGTGAGTTGGAAAGAGCTCCTTGAATATGTAGAGGCGTACGAGGTGATGATCACTCAAGTGGAAGAAGGACAAAAAATTGCCCTCACTGCCACCCCGACGATAGAAAACATCGCTTTTATCCTTGCCGCTCTCCGTAAAAAGCGGATCATATGCCCTCTCTCGCCTCGTTACACGCTCGCGCAGATTGAAGAGGCGCTTGAGCGGCTCTCGGCCCGGATGTGGGATGGGGACAAGTTTACATACGTCGCAGGAGATACACGGCTTGAGGGAGTTGCGACATGTCTGTTTACCTCAGGCTCTACAGCCAAGCCAAAAATTGTGTGTTCGTCCCTCGACAACCACTTTTACAATGCAGCTTACCAACACCCCGAATTTGGCCTCGACCATACTAAACGCTACCTTCTCAGCCTCCCCCTTTCCCATGTAAGCGGCCTTTCCATTCTCTTCCGCGCCTGCATCTTTGGGTTTACGATCCTCCTTCCCGAGACAAAAGATCTTGCAAAGACCATCAATACAATGAAACCCACTCACCTCTCGCTCGTTCCCTCCCAACTTATCGACCTCACAAGTGATGTGCTTACTCACCAAGTGGACGCCACCCTAGTTGGTGGAACAAAGCTTTCTAAACATTTGCTTGCCGCAAGAAGCCACCTCAACCTTTTCCCCACCTATGGAATGACAGAGATGGCCTCTCAGGTTTACACAAAAGGAGTGATTCTCCCCCACCGCGAGCTCAAAATGAATGCCTCTGATGAAGTCTATGTCAAAGGCCCCCCACTCTTTATGGGCTACTTAAAGGATGGCAAATTGACTCTTCCCCTTGATGAAGAGGGGTTCTTTGCTACAGGTGATGTCGGTGAACTTGTCGATGGAGAACTTGAGATTAGTCATCGCAAAGATCGATTGCTCATCAGCGGAGGAGAAAACATCGCCCCTCAAGCAATCGAGGAGATCATTGCCACGCTCGAAGGAGTAATGAGCGTTGAGGTGATCGCCCGCAAAGACCAAATTTATGGAGAGCGCCCCGTTGCCTACGTGGGTGTCAATAAAGAGCTTGGCGAAGACCAAATCCGGCAGATTCTAGGAGATAAACTCGAGCGGTTTCAAATTCCCGATGAGTTTATTATCTACCCAGTTTAGTCTCTAGCCATTCTCTAAATCGACTGGGTAAAGGTGATGCCGCACCACTCTCATCTAGATAGACATGGACAAAGCGACAGGTAGCGATCTTTATCTCTTCTTTTCTCAACTCGATAGAAAGTGAGAATGAGCGGGTCTTTGCCTCTTCTAATTGCACATGCACATCCACTTCGTCATACCTCTCTAGGGGTTGAAAATAGTCGCACGAGACGTGGACGATAGGTAGGCTTGCCCATTTAAATTGCCCAGAATCAACCAGCCACTCTTGAAACGCTTCAGTAGCAAGATCTAGCGGGGTTGTGAAATAGATTTTCCCCGATGCATCTGTCATTCCCATAAAGATTTTTTTTCTGATTACAGCCACATTTCACTCCAAAATTTTTTTAGTAAATTTTATGTAAATGTGAATTTCTTCCCAACCCTTTTTCCACGGTCATCGGTTAAAAATTTTTCTTTAAATCATTCACGTTTAGCGAAAAATTTTCGATTTCTTGGATTGTCCAAAATGCATTTGTTCCCTATAATCACGAACTTTCTACAGCATGCAAGTGGACCTGCTGTAGATAACCATAAGGTCGTATTTGATGGCAGCAACTCCAAATCAAAATAACTCTTCACACCAAGCGCCTGAACTCGGTGAGGATCTGTTTTTTGACCCTATCCTCTTTCAAACAGAAGATAGCGATCATGCCCTCTTTTTTCAAAAAAAGGGAACCAGTCTCCTCAAACAGGGAAAAGGTGAAGGGGTCAAATATTTTGATCTAGCCCTCAATGCCCAGCCAAACAATCCCCACCTCTATTATGAGCAGGGTAATGCACTCATCCAGTTTGGCCTCGACAATCACACAAAAAAACACCTCACTGCAGCAGTTAAAAAATTTCGCCAATCCATTTCCATTGATTCTGAAAATTTTGACTCATGGAAAGCATGGGGCTATGCACTTTATATCCTCGGGAAAAAGTTTAATACCTACCACTACATCATCGAAGCCAAGGAAAAGTACGAAAAAGCCCTTTGCTTTGCTGAGAATTGCCAAAAAGAGGTATTGGCTGAATGTTACTGGGAATATGCATCTGTCTGGCTAGAGGTGGCCAATCGGTCTGAAGAAGTCTCTGACTTAAACCTTGCCATTGAAAATATGACCAAGGCGTCCGAGATCTCAGATCATATGCCGGGTGAATTTTGGCAGCAATTTGGCAATATTCACCTCCGATTAGGCAAGCAGCTCAATGACAGCCGCTTTCACATTAAGGCGGTCAATTGCCACAAAAATGCGATTTCGATCTCCATCTCCTCTTACTCTGCATGGCTCAACTTAGGGATCACCCTCTTTGAGCTCTACACCCTCTCACATGATGAAGATCACTTCTCACAAGCCAATGAATGCTTTGCCAATAGCGCCCAACTTCAGCCCAATGAGTACCTCATTTGGGAGATGTGGTCGGCCCTCCTCTTAGAGTCTGGAAAATCGATTAAAGATAAGAAGCGCCTTTTTTCATGTATTGAGAAATGCCACCGAGGCTACTCATGCAGCCAAAAGCAGGTGAAAATCCTTATTTTGTGGGCAGAGGCGCTCGCCGTTGCCGGCGCATACTCTGAGAGGATCGAGCTCCTCCACGAGGCTCACAATAAGGCTCAAGAGGCGATTAACACCTTCGGTAAAGGGATTGAGACAGCTTATGCTGAGGGACAAGTGCTTTTCTGTTTTGGGCAATTCTACGCCGATGTCGACTACTACTATCAAGCCATTGAAAAATTCCAGGAAGGAGCTTCCATCGATCGAAGCCAAGACAAACTCTGGTACGCATTGGCAGAGAGCTTTTCGTGCGCTTTTGCAATTGATGGCGATGAAGAAACGATCCGCCGAGCGACTCGGTTCTACTCTCGGGCCATCCATTTGGCCCCATGCAGCACCTACTACTTCTCCTTTGCCAAGGCCCTTTATCAGCTCGCTGAATATTGCCAAGACATCAAGTCGCTTGAGTATGCTATCTCTCACTATGAGCAGGCATTTGCACTGCAGAAAAATGCCGTCTACATCCATCCCGACTGGCTCTGCCACTTTGCCCTTGCCCTTGACCTATATGGCGATCTGACTGAGGAAGACAAACATTACGTAAAAGCGATTGAAATCCTCTCGCGCGTCCTGATGCTTGATCCAGATATGGAGAAAATCCACTTCTACCTTGGCCGCACTTATACCCACCTTGCCGAACTCACCGATGAAGCTGAGGTGTATAGTCGCGCCAATTGCCACTTTAAAATTGCTCACAAACAAAATGACGAAGATGACAAAGTGCTCCTTGAGTGGGGGCTTAGTCTGATTAACTTTGCCGAAAGCACCTATAACGATGTGGAAAGAGACCAGCTCTTTAGAGAAGCTGAGTACAAGCTCATCTCAGCAGCAAAATTAGGGTGCGTGAATGCCTTCTACAACCTAGGTTGTCTCTATGCACTGATGCAACAAAATGATCGCGCGCTCACCTTCTTGGAAAAAGCACGCTCACACAATGCCCTGCCCCTGGTCGATGAAATCCTCCAGGATGCCTGGCTTGAAAGGATCCGTGAGTGTGACTCATTCCGCGATTTTGTAAGCCAAGTCGAGCAAGAGTCTCGCATCACTGAAGACAGCTAAACTTTTTATTGAATTAGGCCGATAAATAGTTGCCAAATCAATAGATTCATTGTATTATCTATCCTGAAAAACTGCTACTGGGACAAGCCATGCAACAAAACGATAGAAGACCTTTTTTAATTATCTGCCTACTCATGTTCATTTTCATGGCATTCAATAACTGGATGTTTCCCCCCAAAGGATCGACAAGTGCAACTGAACAGGTGCAAAAAGAAGTGGTCATCCAAGAGACTGCCGCCCCTTTGACATTTAAAAAGAGCACCCTTTCAAAAAAAGATTCTAAGCCATATGTTTTGAAAAATGATGCCCTCCAAGTGGTCTTCTCCTCTCAAGATGGAGCCGTTAACGAAATTAATCTCGCGATCGATGGCCACCAAGGGAATAAAAGTATTATCAACCCCATCCGATTTGATAAGAAAGTCGCCTCCGACTCCCCGACCAATGGCTACTTCCCCCTCGAAACAGGCTATGTGAAACAGGGAAAGAAAACAGAAACCCTCGATCGGGAAATGGGGGGATACACCCCATTCTTACGCCGCTCGACCGATCAGAAGGGAAACCAAGTCATGGCCTTTCACTTCGTCAATGATGAGGGCAATCCAGTCGAGCAAGAGTTTGTTGTCTCCTCATTTGAAGCCGACAAAATTGTGTTTGAAGGGAGTGTTCAAGGTGTCCCAACCCGCAAAAGCTTTGAAATTGCTTCCCCCTATCTCATCAAGTTGAAGGTGGAATCTGAGCGGCCACTGGATGAAGTTTACCTCTCCTCTGGTGTTCCCGAGGTGGAGCTGATTTCTGGAGGCTCCCAGCCTAAGATTCAATATCTCAAGCAAGGGCCCAAAAAGAACAAGGTGACCAATGTAAAATTGCCAAAAGAGGGCATTGAAGTTGAGGAGGGACACGAAAAGTGGATCTCCACAGGCAATGGATTCTTTGGCATGATTATTCAGCCGCTAACCGGGAGCAACTCTTCTTCATTTATTGTTCAGAAAGTAAGTGGTGAAGAGGCACCAACAAGGCTTGCACTCATTGATAAGGAAAATCAGCCCTATCCAGAGAAGAACTATCCTGGGTATGAGGTGCTCGTTCCAGCTTCTCTTGGCGGATCAGCTAGTGAGTGGACCATGTTTGTGGGCCCCTATGATAAGAGTATTCTTGCCCAAGCCGATAAGCAGCTCGCTGTGGGAGCTGAAAGTGGGTTGGGAGCTCAGTTTATTTTGGCCCAAAATAGCGTTGGCTTCTTCTCATTTATTACCGAGCCTTTTACAAAGCTCCTTTCGATGTTGCTCGACCTGTTCCATATGATCACTGGCTCATGGGGCTTTTCCATCATCTTGCTTACCCTGGCCCTTCGGATCATGCTCTACCCACTAAATGCGTGGTCGATTGGCTCCATGATGCGGATGCAAGATGCGGCTCCTGAAGTTGAAAAGATCAAAAACCGATACAAGGATGACAAGCATAAGCAACACATCGAAACGATGAAGCTCTACAAGGAGAAGAAGTGCAACCCACTTGCGGGATGCTTCCCCCTTGTGATTCAGATGCCCTTCCTCTTTGCCATGTTTGATTTGCTAAAGACTTCATTCCAATTGCGTGGGGCCCCCTTTATCCCCGGTTGGATTGACAATTTAACTGAGCCTGATGTCCTATTCACCTGGAGTACCCATATTCCATTTTTTGGAACGCAGTTCCACCTCCTTCCCTTTTTATTGGGTGGAGCCATGTATTTGCAGACAAAGTTGAGCAAAATTCTCAATCCGCAAACAACGCTCTCTGAGCAGCAACAGCAGATGCAGAGCATGGGATCGATTACCAACTTGGTCTTCATCTTCATCTTCTACAATATGCCATCAGGACTCAATATTTACTGGCTCTCATCAACACTTTTAGGGATGGCACAACAAGTGTGGATGAACTATCGATATAAGAAGAAAAAGGCCAATGTGTCGGTGATCAAGTAGATTGCCCTCGCAAATTTAACCGTTTTGCCCCTCCTTTTGCAAACAATCCTTGCGAAAAGTTAACAAAACGGGTAAATTTCTCCTAACGCCAGCGGAGTAGTGATAGGTACTCATTTTGAAAATGCAAGCTTGGGACAGGTTCGTCGAGAAGACTGAACAACATTTTGGCAAAGCGACCATTGATCGCTGGATTCGCCCCTTGCGTATTCTTAAGTTTGATGCATGCAACCTCTACTTAGAAGCCAGAGACTCTTTTCAAGCCGCATGGTTTGAAGAGCATTTCCGCCCCCTTGTTAAAGAGCAGTTTCGCAACAACAATCACAATGAGATAAAAGTTCACCTCTCAGTTGTTGGGGCAAAGAGCAAGGAGGGGGAAAAAGAGAGCTCTTCTGTATCCCAATTTGCTGAAGCGCTCAAGTTTAACCCCGACTCCACACACACCCAATGCTGCTATGAGCAATACCACCCATCATTCAATTCGACCATCCCCTATCAAGTCATCTGCAAACTGACTGGATTTGACCCCCTCAAACAAATCTTCGAGCCTTCACAACAAACCCTTCCCGAGTACAACCCCATCTTTCTCCACGGTCCACAAGGATCGGGCAAAACACACCTGCTGATGGCAGCGACCATTGCCCTCCAAGTGCAGGGGAAAAAGGCCTTCTATGTCACAGGTGAAACATTTTCAGCCCACGTTGTCGCAGCAATTCGCGCCGGAAAGATGCAAGAGTTTCGCAGCAGCTATCGCCATGTAGACGCGCTTATCATTGATGATGTTCAAGCACTCGGACGGAAAAATGCGACCCAAGAAGAGCTCCACCATACCTTTAATGCTCTGCATACGGATGGAAAGCAGATTATCCTCGCTTCAGATCTCGCCCCCTGTCTCCTAGAAAATATTGCAGAAAGGCTGATTAGCCGATTCGAATGGGGCATCACATTCCCTTTAGAAGTGGCCACAGAAACCCAAACCCTAAAAGCAATTGCCAAATCACGCGCCCAGTTTTTTAATGTCAATCTCTCCGAAGATCTATTCGATTATTTGAGCACCCATTTTGAAACGCCAGCAACACTCTGCCACGCCATCGAAGCAGTCGCTCTCAAAGTGCAATTCCATCCAGAACTGCAAAATATTCCCCTCCCCCTCAAGCTCGTTGGCTCAGTCCTCGACCAACTTCTCGCCGATCAAAAAGAAAAAGAAGTGGAACCCACCGATATTCTCCAAATTGTTGCTGAAACGTTTGGCATCAAGACAGAGGATATCACGAGTAAAAGCCAAGCACGCGAGTCGGTCCTCCCTCGCCAACTCACCATGTTCCTTCTCCGCTCAATTCTAAAAATGCCCTACATCAAAATTGGCCAATTCCTCGGCCGCGACCACTCTACAGTCATGTCGAGTATCAAGAATATCACCAAAGGGATAGAGGCAAAAAATGATGAGCTCCTCTACCATCTGACCGATATTCGGCGCAAACTCCATTCCCTCGTCCCTATTTAGGTAAAAAAGCCTCCCCATCGAATTCCTAGCTCTTTCCTTGCTCCTGGCTCTTTCCTTGCAGAAGTGAGCAGGCAAAAAAAAGCCCCGTCTCCGTTTCTGGAGCGAGGCTTGAATGTTCGGCTTGGATGGCGACTAGATTTTGATAAATCCGTCGGGCTTTCCGCCTTGGCCACCTTGACCTGCTTGGCCACCGGCAGCGCCCCCAGGTGCAGCACCTGGTCCGCCAACGCCACCAACTCCACCGGGAGCACCTGGTCCGCGCTGTCCAGGGAATTTTGGCTTATCACGCACCTTGTCATAACGCCCTTCAACAACTTTTTGTGCTACTTCACGCCAGATTTCAACACACTCAACAAAGAGTGGAGCAAATCGGCGAAGGGTTGATGGATCTGCGTTTGCCATTTCAAGCACACAGTGCATCAAGATCAACTCTTCTTTGGTGGCAACACCAATACCGCCTCCAGCCATTTGGCCCCCAAGCATCGATCCCTCAAGTAGGGCTTCGTAAAGCTGAAGCCTTACATTGGTATCTTGGGGCAATCCGTCTAGGATGGGAGAGTAAAGATACAAGCGATCTGAGTTTGGTTCAAACGTGAGGTGTAAGGAAAAGGTGTTGTCAATCCCTAGAATGCAAGTGTGGTTTTCGTCGAAAGCAAGCCCTTCTAGATTGAGCTCTTTTCCAAATTCTTTCAAGTTTTCTTCTGCGTTTTCAAGAGACATTAACTGTCCTCCTTAAGGATATTAATTAAATATTCACAAGCAGACGAGCCAATTTGCTCATCCAGCCATTTTCACTGCTTAAAAAAGTACCAAAATATCGATTTGAAAACCAATTAAAAGAGCCACAATCGATAAAAAACTCTCTAAAACGCTCCAAATCACCTATTTTCAAACTCTTGGAACCTCTAGTTTACTCCATCCAAGCGATTGTACTCAACAAATTTCAATTGAGCCCAATAGTTCCAACATATGACTTATGATACCCGCAATTCTCGCGCCACATTTTTTTTCAAATACCGCTAGATATTTATTCGCCAGGCATAGAGTGTAAGAGCATGAGTACGGAGTTTGCATCACAAAATTGGCCCGCCGAATACCCTGGAGTCCCTCACCCGCTTGGGATTAGCTACCAAAATGGCTTGGTCAATTTTGCCTTTTGGACAAACCACAACAATCTCACCCTCAAACTCTTTGCCCCAGGCGCCAGAGACCCCTTCTGGGAAAAGAGGCTTGACCCCCATTCGAACAAGACCGATTCTACCTGGCACATCTCCCTCAATAACCTCGCACCCAACACCGAATATGCCATCACCTTTGATGGATGCCCCTCCCCCTTTGCAGACCCCTATGCTAAAGCACTTTCTGCAGGAAAAGAGTGGAACCAAGCCTATCTAACAGATGAGCAACGGCGGGCCAAGATCCCCCCTCCCGACACCTTTGATTGGGCAGAGATCAAGAGCCCCAACCGCCCCCGTGAAGAGCTTGTTATTTACGAAATGCATGTGAGGGGCTTTACCCAATCCCCCTCCAGCATGACTACAGCTCCCGGGACATTTGCCGGCATCACTGAAAAGATTCACTATCTCAAATCACTTGGAATTAATGCCGTTGAGCTAATGCCCGTCTTTGAGTTTAACGAATTCCACGAACCCCTCCCTAACTACTGGGGGTACTGCTCGCTCAACTTTTTTTCCCCAATGAACCGATTTGCCAAAGGAAATCCCATCGATGAGTTTAAGCAGATGGTTAAAACTCTCCACGCCAATGGGATTGAAGTAATCCTCGATGTAGTCTACAACCACACCACAAAAACCATTAAGGCCACCAACCACTATTCGACCCCCTCACCCCTTGCGATGTTTGATGCCCATGGCTATTTCATGCTCGATCAAGAGGGGCACGACACCAACTACTCGGGTTGCGGCAACACACTGAGCCCCAATTCCCCACCCATGACACAACTAATCCTCGATTCCCTCCGCTATTGGGCACAAGAAATGCATGTCGATGGATTTCGCTTTGATCTCGCCTCAGTCCTCTTCCGCGATCCATCGGGTACCCCCATCGACAATCCCCCCATACTCGAACAAATCCAAAATGACCCCATCCTCTCAACCAAAAAGCTCATCGCAGAGCCCTGGGATGCCGCCGGCCTTCAAAAGTTAGGCCTCTTCCCACACGGATGGTCTGACTGGAACGGACACTTTCGAGACAGCTGCCGCAAATTCCTTAAAGGAGACCCCAACACCATCCTAGAATTCATCGACGCCCTCCTAGGCTCCCCTTCCTTCTATCACAGCCATCGAGGTCCCTCCCATTCAGTCAACTTCATCACCGCCCATGATGGATTCACTCTCAACGACCTCGTTAGCTACAATCACAAACACAACGAAGCAAATCTCGAAGAAAGCCGCGACGGTGATAACAACAACAATAGCTGGAACTGTGGAGAAGAGGGACCCACCTCCAACCCAGAAATCCAAGCCCTACGCCTACGCCAAATGAAAAACTTCTTCCTCGCCCTCTTCATCTCCCCCGGCATCCCCATGCTCCGCATGGGAGATGAGTATGGCCATACCGCAGATGGCAACAATAACCCCTGGAATCAAGACAATCCCCTCAACCACTTTGACTGGAAAGCGCAAGGAGAAAACCAGCACCTCACTCAATTTGTACAAAAACTCATCTCATTAAGAAAACAACACCCGCCCACACAAGATCCTCCCACCTTCTATACCCCGGAAGGTTTGCACCACACACCATCACCATCCGATCCCCACCTCATCTTCACCACCAACCACCATTACATCGCCTTCAATCCCACACCTCATCCCATCAAGCTCACACTCCCCAAGCCCCACTACACCCTCCAAATCGCCACCCAAGAGACAAGCCCCGAGCCCATCCCTCTCCAAACCTACATCCTCGCCCCCTACTCAGCCCTCCTCGCCTCCACATAACCACCACCCTCCCCCAAGGACAGAGCTCAGCAAAGAACTTTATGACTCATCAGAGTGATATTTACTGCATTTATCTAAGTCGCGTAGGAAATAGTCCTTCACGTAGTCATATCCAGCGATAAGAATATCGTTAGTCACGAAGTTAGCAATACCCATTCGACAATGAGTCAATGTCTTGGCCGCATAAGTGGAATTCTCCTTACAGTCCTGAAACATGTAATAAACAGTTCTGAGAGTATCCATTTGCTCGCTTGTAACTTTCTTTGCATTCTTGATATCGTGAAGTGTTGAGATATACTTAGCTAGGTGAGCTTTTAGCTCCGATTCGTTGCACATAATATTACCCGATTTTTTTTCTTTATTATTGCATAGTGAGGTGTTTTACTAAGGGGCGGCACTTCACAAAAAGATACGCTAGTTGGCCCCACTCCCCCTTGTCAAACCACCTTAAGTATAAATGATCGAATGGGAGCATCCCCCCTGCTCGGCAAGAACTTTATGACGCTTCCGAGTGAAATTGATTGCAATCATTTAAAGCACGTAGAAAAAACTCCCGCACATCTTCATATGGAACAGTGGTAACACCAGTAGTCTGTGTTTTTAGATTATCCATTGGACAATGAGTCAGTGCGTTAGCCGCATAAGTGGATTCGCCTTCACAGGCCACAAACTTCCGATAGATCGTATTGAGAGTGTCCATCTGCTCGCTTGTATACCCCTTTGCATCCTTGATATCTTGAAGTGTTGAGATATACTTAGCTAGGTGAGCTTTTAGCTCCGATTCGTTACACATATTATTACCCGATTTTTTTCTTTATTATAGCATGGGGAGGGGATTTGGTGATGCGTGGAGTTTTAGGTTTTGGGAATTTGAAGTTTTTGGTATGCTGTGTCTTTCTAGGAGATTGAAAAGGAAGTAGTTGCGATGCGTTGGATTTTGTTGGTGTGTTTATCTCTTGTTCTGTTTGGTTGCGGTGGGGGTAGCAGTATGGGGCAGAGCTTGTATCACGATGATGGACGGGTGAAGCCCAAGGTGGCTTTTGTCACGGTGTATGATACGAGTGGTTCTGATTTACCGTGGAACTTGGGGGAAGAATTTGCCGATCGCATTGAGGGACGCTTCTATCAGCAAAATAAGCTCTTCTTGTTGAAGGAGTTTAGCATGTTAAGCGATCCGGCCATTTTGAGCTCCCCTTCAAATCCATTTATTGGGAATAATGAGTGGATTCGAGAGATTGAATCTCGTTGTGAATTTGTGGTCTTCCTCGAGCTCATTCAGCACGAGTATTTACCGAGAGAAGCTGAAGAGGGGATGATCAATGCGCTGAGCAATCGGGCGTTTGATTTGAATATAGCGATGCGGGTGAAGGTGGTGGATATTCGTGGAGCCCATCCGAAGGCGATTTTATCTGAGATTGTTAAGACGAAGACTACGGTCCCATGGCAGTATACGGGTTTTGATTATCAGAAGACTGCTTGGGGTAAACCTACGTTTTCCATTTCTCCGATGGGGCTTGCCCATACGGGATTTGCAAAGCAGGTGGCAAGTCAGATTGAAGAGTACATTATTTTGGCAAAGGCCAATCAGTAGTGGGAGTGTGTGTTGGATCCGGTCACCACTAGTCAGCAGATTGCTCAACACCTGACCCTCTTTGTCACTTTTGGCGCTCTTGCCCTTGTGATTAGCTGGATTGCGTGGATTTTGGGCTACTATAAGTTACCTTGCAAGACATTTCCCGGCCCCCAATTGGGTGTGGGGCAAATGGTCACTTTCTTTGTCATCTTTTTGGTGGTCTACTTTGTAATTGCCCCCTTTCTATTCCCCCTTACTTTGCATCTATTTGGAGGGGGTGAAGGTGGCGGTTTTACCCCAATTGTCTTATCGACAATGCAGCTCATTCTATTTTTGTTGATGCTCATTGGCTTTGGAATCTATATGCTCACCCAAAACCGGGAGGAGATGCAAAAAATTCTAAAGACAACTACGTTCCCATGTAAGAAGAGCCTTTTATTTGACATCTTTATCGGGTTTATCTCGTGGTTTGTCGCAGTTAGCGTCGTTGTTGCCGTTGACAATTTATTCGAGATTCTCAATTTGGCTTTATTTAACTTTAGCGGTGCACAACAGGTTGCCATTACTTTCCTCGTTCAGTCGGCTGAAAATCCCCTCTCTTTATTTCTCGCGGTCTTTACCATTGTGATTTTGGCGCCTGTTGTGGAGGACTTCCAATTGCTGAGGTAGAAACAGCCGGAACACTTGTACTATCTGAAATCGATGGATCAACTGTTGTAGATACATCTGTAGCTGTAACAATAGTAGTAACAGAATAAATGATAATGGTGCTTGTTGTTTAAACAGAATCTGTTA
>JAJACM010000020.1 GCA_022601545.1 Chlamydiia bacterium
CGACAAAACCGCTTGAGGAAAGATGAGCATGAGTATCAAAGATCATACGCTTGACAATAAGGGTTAAATTCTAGACCATAGAGAAGAAACCAGACTCTGACAGGCACTCTCAATTGCCTATCATTTTAAAGAAACTTCATTGATTGTCTATGGTTATTTTTCAAAAAACTCTCGCCGCAAATATTTTCGTCACTGCCTATCACCAATCAGACCTGTTTGGAAAAGGGATTTTTCTTGCTTTGGGCTTTTTATCCCTCATCACATGGGTGATCATTTTGCAAAAAACCCTCTCATTACGCAGCGTGCGCAAACTCTCTGACCAATTTATTGAGGCGATGCAAAAACAAAAAAGCCGCATCCTCAGCGTCAACCCGGTGAGCGATGATGCCCCATCGACAGTCCACCCGTTTAAAGAGATCTATACATGCCTAAAGAGCAAAACACTTGAAATCCTTGAGAAAAACCACTTCTTCTCAAAAAAGAGTGAGGGGGATGAAGCATCGACCTTTCTCTCCTCAAGTGATATTGACCTCATGCAAGCCCAGCTTCAAGTGACCATCACCTCCCAGATGAAGCAAATTGAAACCAACTTATTTGTCCTCCCCGTTGTGGTGTCCCTCGCTCCATTCTTGGGAATCCTCGGCACCGTGTGGGGGATTCTCATCTCCTTATCAGAGATGCAAAAAGGAGCCCTTCAGTCACAAGCAGTTGTTCTCAGCGGGCTTTCAACAGCCCTTGGCACAACAGTCCTTGGCCTCGTGATTGCCATTCCCGCCCTCATCGCCCATAGCTATTTAAAAAATGCCATCCGCTCCTTTGCCGTCGATATGGATGACTTTAGCAACCTCCTCCTTTCAACCATCGAAATGCAATACCGCAGAGTCGACACCCAATAGGAGAACCTGATGCGCCGCCCACTATATGCCAGCACATTTCGGGAAGAGACGGGGGAACTGGTCAACCTCACCCCCTTGCTCGACGTCTTATTTGTCGTCCTCATCCTCTTTATCCTTCTTACCCCCTTTTTCCAAATTGATGAAATTGACCTCACCCCGAAAAAAGTGACTGAACAATCCCACACCCCAATCAAAGAAAAGCGCCCCCTCAAAATCGCCATCAAAAAAGATGGGAGCTACCTCATTAACAACCAATTTGTCTCTCGCCAAGATTTAGAGCCCCTCCTGCGCAAGATTCAAACAGCAAACCCCAAAGAAGTACCCGAAATCTATCCCGACTCACTTGCCCCCTTTGTGAGCTATCAGACGATCAAAACCCTACTTGAAGAAATTGGCTATGAACAACTCGATGTCGTCCTTAAAAACCAAGCTCCGTAAGCTCCTTGGGCAAAAACACTCCCTCCCCCGCCTTGTCATCGGGGTATTTATCGCCCACATCATTGCCCTTTTGCTCGTCACCCATTCCCAGCCAAGAGCCAAAAAGAAAGTGGCAAAAAAAATCGCCGTCAATACCCGAGTCGTCAAAGAGGCGCCGCCCCAAAAATCGGCTCCGAAAGCGCTGCCAAAAGCCACTCCCAAGCCGGCGCCCAAACAAGCTGCCAAACCGGCTCCCAATCCCAAACCTGTTGCCAAGCCAGTTGCTAAACAAGCTCCAAAGCCCAAACCCAAGCCAGCCCCAAAGCAACCAGCTGTCGATCGGCAACTCCTCAGCGATCTCGACTCGCAATTTAGCAAAGTCGAACAAGCGCTGAAAAAGCGGGAGGAGACAAAACCATTTGTCCCAGAAGCCCCCGTTTTTGAAGAAACGCCAATGATTGCCGAGCTCAATATTACCCCGAGTGAGACCATCGACTCTCATATTGAATATGCTCAGATTCTGAGCGGATATTTGCGCGATTTACTCAAGCTCCCCAGCAAAGGGAAAGTCAAGGTGAAGCTTACTGTCGCGGCCAACGGAGGAGTGGTTGGAGTGGTTCCAATTCAAATTGAGAGTCAAAAAAATTGGGAGTATCTCGAAAACGTATTGAAACAAATTACCCTTCCCGTACATGATGATTCAAGCCCTAAACAGATGACGATTACCTTTTGCGAGAATAAATGAAGTTTTTCCCCCTAATACTCGCCACCCTCCTTCCCTTTGCCCTTTTTGCGCAAATTGATGAAGATGAAATCACCATCGAACTCTCCACGCAAACAGAGATCGCCCCTGTTTATATGTCCCACACCCAGCATATCAATATAGAAGTTGCTCCCGGCTATATCAAGCAGCTCGAGCACGCATTGGTCTTTGACCTCTCTCACAATGGGTATATGCAAGTGCTTCCAACAGAAGACTACCTCGAAGAGCAAGCAAAGAAGGATGCGAAGGGATCGATTAACTTGAGCGTCTGGAACGAAAATGGGATCCAATACATTCTCCTCCCCGCAGTTACTGGTAAGCAGCTTTCCCTTTCGATCTATAATCCGCAGCTTTCCAAGTATTATGAGGTGCCCGGACTCTACATTACGGGTCGAATTGACCGTGACCTCGAGCACATTCACAAACTCGCCGATGACATCCTCTTTCAGACCCTGGGAATAGAGGGCATTGCCACAACCAAAATCCTCTACTCGTATCAGCCTGAAGAGCCCTCCTATCCTGGATCAGAGGATTGGCAAGCCGAAATTTGGGAGGCAGACTATACTGGTACCAATGCCCGCCAGTGCACCCACCAAAACTCCTACTCGATTACCCCAGTGGTGATTCCCTCTCCCATCGCCAGTCAACAGATGCAATTCCTCTATGTTTGCTTCAAGCAAGGCCAACCAAAGATCTATCTCGGGTCGAATGGAAATGGGAAGTCGAAAAAGATTTTATCGCTCAGAGGTAATCAAATATTGCCCGCCATTGCGCCGCAGGGGGATAAGATTGCCTTTGTTTCCGATGCAAGTGGCCGGGCGAGTTTATTTCTCCAGTCATTTGATCCAATGAGTGGACCGTATGGAAAGCCAATTCAAATTTATTCCACGCCGAAGGGGGTGGTTGCCTCCTCTTCCTTTAGCCCTGATGGATCCAAACTCGCCTTTGTGAGTGATGAGAGCTATACCCCGCGCATCTACTTAGTTGACTTGATGAGCGCGATGAAAGAGCGGAAAACACCCCAGGTGACCTGTTTGACCAAGGCGTGTCGAGAAAATACCGCCCCATGCTTTTCTCATGATGGGAAAAAGCTCGCCTACAGCGCAAAAGTAGATGGGGTGAGGCAAATTTGGATCTATGATTTTGAGACGGGAAAAGAGACCCAATTGACCTCTGGCACAGAACATAAAGAAAATCCATCGTTTGCTCCAAACGATCTACACTTGATTTACAATACAACATCGCCTACATTTGATTTGTACTTAATTAATTTAAACCAAAAACGACCCACCCGACTCACACATGGGCCGGGAAAAAAACATTATCCATCATGGAGCCCCAATAAAGAGAGGCTCGTAGACTAGGGAAAACAGTATGAGAGCATATCACAAAACAGCAAAGGCATTCTACCCCATCTTCGTGATCTTCCCCCTACTCATTGGAACAACGGGATGTGGGGCGGGGATGAGTGCATCTAACTCCAGTTTTTGGGAGGGGACCAAGACACTGGGACGCTACTTGAGCAACCAGGGCAAATCACTGCTTGGTGCCCAAGAAAGCTCCCGCCAAGTTTCCAACCGGTACGAATTTTACCACAATGCAGAAGAAGAGTTTATTCCCCTTGAGGACCAAGATATCCAATCTCAATATGCCGATTATGCCACCCCCCAACCCAAGGTCTCACCAGGAGAGCCTTCATCTATTATCCCCGGTATTGAAGGATTCCGCACCCCTGGTGCCAGCCTAGCAAGGCTCTTTCGCAACATCTATTTCAACACCGATCAGCACACTGCCAAAACACAAGATGACTACGATGTATTGCACAAGGTGGCAAGCTACTTGAAAAAGAACCCTTCCACCTTTGTCTTTATCTGTGGACACTGCGATGAACGGGCTGGAGAGGCGTACAACCTCGCCCTAGGCACCCGTCGCTCCAATTTCACCCGCAACCTACTCATTAAGGAAGGGGTCAATCCCGAACAGCTCTTTACCGTCTCCTATGGGAAAGAGCGGCCAGCCAAACTCGGACATAACAAAGAGGCTTGGTCTCAAAATCGCCGAGTCGAATTTAAACTCTTTGATAACACTAAACCGCTGTAGAGAAGCTCATGAAGAAAAAAAATCTTGCACCAATTACGTTTTCACTCGTTCTATGCGCCCTCGCATGCACTTCATGCAACGGGTCCAACAATGCTTGCTCAGATCGGTATGATTCTGAGATGACACTCCACCAGATCCGCTCCGATCTCGAGGAGATTAAACACGACCTCAACACCCAGCAGATGCAAGTGAGCATCCTAGAGGGGAAAATTCTCAATCACGAAGATACCCTTTCTAACCTGAAACGGGATACCATTGATGCTCAAGTGCAAAAGATCGATGCGCTCAGACGTCAAGTGCTCACCTTTGAGAAAAAGTCGGCCTTTTTCGAGTCTAAGCTCTCTGAGTCGCTCAATGAGTTGAAAAAGCTCACCTCATTTGCCCACGATACCAACCGCACCTTTTCCCAATACCGGGACAAAATTGCTGAAATGGAAAAAAATATTTCCATTCAAAATCAAGCGATTGAGGAAATGCTCAAGCTGAAGCAAAACCTCAAAGAGTTTACCGGTGTGAGACAACAGGCAACTAAAGAAACCCACGTCACCTACCAAGTTCAAGCAGGCGATTCACTGGGTAAAATTGCCGCCCGCTTTCACTCGACACCAGAGCAACTCATGCAAATGAATCAGCTCGAATCTGACCTGATTTATGCCGGCCAAGAGCTAAAGGTACCCAAATAACTTTCAATAAAAAGTTGTAAACTGTATATTGCCTCTGTAAGCACAGGTTATAGAGTGACTTATCTATTTTGAGA
Source organism: Chlamydiia bacterium (assembly GCA_022601545.1). Lineage (GTDB taxonomy): Bacteria > Chlamydiota > Chlamydiia > Chlamydiales > JAJACM01 > JAJACM01. Next base: position 4,934 of record JAJACM010000020.1, read on the forward strand.
AGGATGTTATGAGCCAGAAGAAACGGATACTTTTAATAGAAGATGAAGAGGATATCGCAGCACTAATCAAGCTGCAAGCCGAATTGAGTGGATATAAGCTCCATGTCGAAGTAGATGGCATCAATGGCTTTCGAGCTGTTGAGCGGGAGCGCCCCGATCTCGTTCTCCTTGATATCATGCTTCCCGGCCAGAACGGGTATGATGTCTGCCGAAAGATTAAAAGCCATGCAGAGCTTAAGAACATCCCCATTATTATTCTCAGCGCCCGTGAAGAAGAGATTGACGTTGTTCTTGGGCTTGAGCTTGGGGCCGATGATTATATTCCCAAGCCCTTCTCCCCCAAGGTCCTTATGTCCAAGGTGAAGGCTGTCTTGCGCCGAGCGCGAGAAGTAGAAAAAGCTCCCAAGGTGATCCCCTTTGGCGAGTTTACGCTCGATATTGACCGATACATTCTCAAAAAGAATGACAAGCAGATCACCATTACCCTTTCAGAGTTTGGCATTCTCAAGCGATTGCTAGCGAATAGAGGGAAGGTGCTCACCCGCAACCAGTTGCTCGACGATATTCACAACGATGATGCCTTCATTGTCGACCGGAATATCGATGTCCATATTGCCGCTCTCCGGAAGAAGTTGGGCCCCAACTTCGGTTGGATTGATACGGTGCGAGGTGTTGGCTACCGGTTCCAAGAGAGCCTAGAGAGCGAAAAAGAGACGGCAAACCTCTAAGAGCTCTTTACACTATATCAGTATATCCCTATGGGTGGAGTATCGGCTCATCGATTCGCTAGGGAGATATGACGCGCTCAAAATGGCAATCCTTTCCCATTTACCTCATCACCTTCTATGATGTGCTCGCCTTTACGTTCATCTTTCCCATCTTTGCCCGAATGATGCTCGATCCCACATGGGGAGAGCTCCTCTCCCACCTCCCCTACCGCCACCGCCCCCTCTTCTTCTCCCTCCTCACCGCCTCTTATCCCACAGGGCAGCTGATTGCCACCCCCTTCTTCAAACTCTTTGGAGAAAAGTATGGAGAAAAGAACCTCTTTTCCATTGGCGCCATGGGGATGGGCATAGCCCTTCTCTTTTCCGGCCTTGCCATCCATTGGGACACCTTCATTCTTCTCATCATCTGCCGCTTTCTCACAGGCGTCTTCGCCGGCAACTTCATCCTCACCGTCCTCTACCTCGTCCAAACAGCCAAGACTAAAGAAGAGGTACTTAAGACCTTCTCCTTCTTCTCTACCTTTACTGGCCTCATCTTCATCGTCGGCATTCTATATGGGGGGACCCTTACAAATGGCTCCTGGGAACCCGCCTTTCATGCCGCCTTTCCCTTCTACATTCTCGCCGCCTTCTCTATCATCGTTCTCCTTGCTCTCTTCTTCTTTCACCCAGGCGAAAAAACCGACCGGAACATTGAAGAGCTCTGCGAATGTTTTAGCTGGAAGTACTTTACCCGCGTCCATAAGCAACACAGGTTCAATTTCTTCTTTCTGATGGCCCTATTCATCCTCATCGCATGGATGCTCTCCCTCCAGTTCCTCAACATCTTCATGATCTCCGAATATCACATCAACAGCTTAGAGACCATCTGCATCCTCGTTGCCGTCGGTGCCATGTGGCTCTTTTCCTCCATCTATCTCATGCGACGCATCCGCGCCTGGATGACTCTCATTCCCGCCCTCGTGACAGCGATCCTCATCGCCGTCCTCGCCGCCCTAGCCATCGCCCTGGTCGACAACTTCATCCTCACCATCATTGCCTTCCTCATTCTCAGTGGCGCCATGGGCGCCATCTGGGGCCATGCCCTCGATACCCTCGTTAACAAGCTCCACGGTGCCAGCTACCTCGAACACATCGGCTACAAGCAGGCCATCCTACTCATCGGTGCGGCCCTTGCCCCCCTCATTGCGGCGCCTCTCTCGATCCTCTCCCTCCGTCTTGTATACTGTGCAGCAGCCCTTTCCCTCCTCCTAGCCCTAGCCATACTCCTCACCCGATCACGCCACCACCGCTCTCTCCTCGAGTAGAGGAGGGAACGGTGGGTTGATTAAAGGGAAGGGCGAGCTCGTTTTTTCGGGCCCTTCAAAATATCTCCCCCTTCAGGGTATGCACCCTATACGACTAAAGGGGGAGATATTTCAAATGGCCTCGAAAAAGCCGAACTCGTCTGAGGGGGTCTCCTGCTGGCTTTTGCAACCGCCACTGGCGGCACAAAATCCGCATAGGAGTACCCGCCTCAGATCCCCCACTAATAAATTCATCCAGTTTCAAAGGCGCAGATGGCCGCAGGCCAGATGTGCCCCGCACCCGAAGATCGAGTGGCCCTTAGGTCGGTCGATTGAAGGGGATCAGCCAGCCTTCCCGACTAACAGGCTCGCCAACTTCATCAATTTATTAGTGGGGAATTCTAGGGATGATTTCTATGCGGATGTGGTTCTCACCGTAGGTGAGGTTCTCAGCCAGCAGAAATCGCCCTAGAACGAGTTCGGATTTTTCGCAGCACTTTGCAGCCTGACCCCCTCCAGTAGTACGTACGGGTACACCGGAGGGGGTCATGGTGTGAAGGGCCCGAAAAAACGAGCTCGCCCTTCCTTTTACATAATTATAACATAATTAAGTTGAACAAAAACATAATTATAGTTTATTGCGTTGATTAACGACGTGTTAATTATGGTGAATGAAATGCCTCAAATAGTTATGCTACTAAGCCTCATAGCCCCACTCCTATCCTATGGCAATATCGCCCTCGGAAAATCGGGAAAACCTAAGGCTAAACAGAACAATGAAAAGAAGAGTAGTGCCAAAATTACCCTCAATAGCGAAGATCAAAAATTCCTCCAGCTGACAAGTCCAGACACACTGAAAAAGATTAACGAGGGACGCCCCATTGACTTATATGATGTAATTGCCATGCACGAAGCGGGCATGAGTGGCGATGTGATCATTCAGATCATGCAAAAGACAGATAGCCACTTTAAACTGAGAACCAATCAGGTGATTCGCTTGCAAAGTGAGGGAATCCCCTTTAAAGTGATAAACTTCATGATACGGACGTAAAGTGATGAGCCAAAGCCTTCGCGTTTCAAAAGTCATTCTGATTATTAGTTTGGCAATTGGATTGATTGGATGTTCCAATAAGGCGGGAACAGGTGCTGTCGTGGGTGGTGCTGGTGGAGCCGTGGTGGGAGGAGCTGCCGGCGGTTGGGGTGGCGCTGCGATAGGTGCTGGCGTGGGAGCTCTTGCTGGAGCTGCCATTGGCAGTATTCTCGATAGCCAAGACCAGGAGAACGTAAAAGCGCATTGCCGGTCGACATGGAATCGGATTGAAAATGATCAGTGTTTGCGCACAAAAGATATTATTTGTCTCTATAATGAAGCGGATATCCGAGGAGACCGGGTGGAAAAGATCAAAAAGTTGATTGAGCGGAATGGATATTGCCCGGGAAAACTCACTCCACAGGCGCGTGCAACCCTTGAAGCAAACGATGTGGATGCGAGAATTATAAATTTTTTAGCTGAAGGGACAAAAAGCCGTTGAATATTAGTCACTTTTTGAGTAGATTTAATTTTTTTCTAGTCAATATGGCGAGTGTTCCCACGTGTAAGGATTTTTGATGGCAACATTTTATCAGACAGGCCAAGCAGAAGACTTTTCTCGCGACCAGTACGAAGAGGTCACTCACTCGGCTGCGGTCAAGTTTTTCGTCCAGATTAAGGAGATTTACACATCTTCCTTTTTCTTTCACTTGGGTTTTGTCGCTATGTTGTGTCTCCAACTGATGAGCCTATGTGTATTGATTGGTGTCCTCCCGCGGTCGGGCTGGATCGCACTCAATATTGCAACATTTTTTGTCACCTTCTTCTCCTACCTCATTTTATTTTACTATCTTCAGTCGAAAAAACCCGAGCAGTTCCGCGCAATTGGGCAAAGCTATTTTCAAATGTGTCAAAAAGAGCTCTCGACCGAGCTTTCCATGACTGACTACTACTTAGCGCTTGCAAAAGGAACCTTCCAACTATCGAGCTATCTCCACCAAAAGCAAACTCTCCTCTTTCCCAATTCGCCCATTCCAGTCATTCGCCATCTGATTTTGAAGTTTGCCTACCTGTTCCACACATTTGATTTGGTCCAAATGCAAGAGATTTTGATGCAAAATGCGATTCGTCAACATGTCACCCTAATTAAGGAAGACCCATCGAACCTCGCCGCGCATTCATCGCTTGCAAATACCCATATTGCCCTCTCAAAACTCTATGAGATGCCTGGGGATCTGAAGTTTATGCACCGCTCGTTTACGACCAAGCGGTTTTATAAGCTTGAAACAATGCGCCGCCGCTTTGAGTTTGCCACAAAAGAGGCAATTGAGGAGTTGACCATTCTCGACAACCTCGCGCCAAATGATCCATGGGTGCATGCCAAATTAGCCAGTTGTTATAATTTGCTCAGCATGAAAGATAAAGAGCTCTTGGAATATGAGACTCTACGCACCCTGCGCCCAGAAGACAAAGATATCCTCTTTCGCTTGGGGAGTCTCTACTTCGAAATGGGTCAAAAGGCAAAGGGGCTACAGGTTTACGATGTGCTCAAACAAGTTGATGCCCTCTCTTCTAAAGAGCTCATCGACAAATATGATATTTACAGCCATCTATCGTAAAAAATAATTGATTCTCATTCATTTGTATTTTTCTCTTAAACCATATAGAATATCTGCCTACAAAGGCAATAGATATGGTTTTAGCAGTACAATATGCCCCGAATACACTTGGGGGACTACCCGGTGATCTCCAAGAAAAGATTGTGGATGAGATCGCCCCTCATATTCAGTTTTTTATGCTGGCTCGCGTTTCGCGTCAATTTCAAATGCATGTCAAAGGGTCAGCCATAGGATGGACGAGGATCCTCACTGCCTTCTCTGCCAACCATAATGGAAATCGGAAACGAGAAGATGCGCTTTCACTCGGTCATACGACTGGAATTTTTAAGCTCTATCAAAAAATTCCCCGGCTGCGCTTGGCACTTCCAAATCTCCACGAATCACTTCGTCAGTTTTACACAGTGGGCTTTCGGCTGGCCGAGCCGTGTACAGATGAAGATTTTAACGAGACACAATCTCACCTTGCTGACGCCACCATGTGCTTTTTCAAGCAGCTAGCCTCGCTGGAATTCAAATTAAGTAGCCTTTCAAATGAGATTTTACCCCTCCCATTTTTTACCCGCTCACTCGCCCGACTCATTTCCACAGCACCGATTGCCGAGAAACGCAAATATACACCAGCCTACCTTGTGCTTCGTGATTTAGCCAATGATCTTGCTCATTATCAACTGGGAGAAAAGGCAAAACACAGTATCAATTCCCCCTATCGCCGCGTCGTCCGGTGCCTCAACCAACTCTCATACCCCCCTCCCCCGCTTCATCCAGACTCTCTGAGCGATTTACTACTCTGTACCGATCAAAAAGATGAAGTCCGAGGCCACCAAATCCTCTCGTGTACCCCAGATCAAAAACTCGACCGAATAGCAGATCCTCTCACTCAAATTCCCTCCCCCTATCGGCTCGAGTCTGATGCAATTGCTTCTTCCCCGTTGCGAAACTACACGTTTTTCCACCTTGCCCTTGCTGCCAACAATGCACAAGCCGTCGACACTTTTTTATCAAACGAGGCGTTTCGAGTGCGCTTAAAAGAAAGTGACCCCACCCCTCTTTGCGTGATCGGGACTGTTGTCCACGCTGCTGTCAAATCCAACTCACCTGCAATGCTTGCCCGCCTCAAAGCAGTCGATGAGAATTGGTTTAATAACCTCCTACTTTATCGATCATCAAGTAACCAAACGCCCTTTGTCATGGCAATTGCCCAAGGGAGCCTGGAAATGGCTCAAACCCTATACATGCTCCTCTCTGATAAGGGCAAGTCCTCCGAAGTGCATCGAGTAGTCAAAGTAGGGTCGGTCCCCCAAACGCTCATTGATTACGCCCTAAAGAGTCAGTCGCTACAAATGGTTCAATGGGTTGTCTCGCTCTACGACCCCATCACCCTCCAGATGATCGTTAAATCCTCCCCCACCACTCTATGTTCGCTTTGGACCGCCCCATTTCCCATCCTCAATTTTCTCATGCAGCACATTGGCTGGCACTATGCCTACCCCATTCCCTACGATAAAATCCCCATCATCGTTCATATTTTCCGCGCCCGCAGCCTCCACCCACATATTACGAACAAAACAGATCGCCAATTTGCAAAAGAGCTCGCTGAAACCTTGCGGGCAAACGCCTTACCCATCAACTACGAAGAGAGCATCGATGGGCGCCCCCTCCTCCTCCACTTACAAGAAGCGCAATGGACACTTGGCTTTGAGTTGATCATCGAACAACTCGACCCAGCCCTTGTCCATCGCCTCCTCAATCTCTGCCCACCCGCAAAGCGGGCAAAACAAAACCCACCATCAGATGGCCGCAGTGCCCCTATTCCATTTGGAGATCGCTAAATGCAACCCCTGCAACGCCCCCACCAACCTTCCCGATTCCTTCAACTCCCACCTGAGCTTCAAGCAAGAGTGGTCGTTTGGATTGGCCCCCACCTTTCACTCTTCGCACTAGAAGGAGCATGCTATACCCTATCTAAGCTTATTCCAAGCGTCGAGGAGGTCTGGAGACTGATATCATTCGATCCGAGAGATCAGCCCAACAATAAACAAGAAGCCATTTCCCGCCTCAGGCAATGGGGAGTGATCACACTCTACTCCCAACTTCCAGATTTGAAAACTCACATCCCCGACCCCCTGGATATTATCAACTCAATGTGCTCCCCAGCGCCAAAAGAAGCATCACCCTCTACGGTTATCATCCCAACCCCACAGCTTCAACAACTAGTCCCCCCTTTAATAGCTACACTTACCAATGAAGAAGAAATCCATCGCACCCCCCTCAGCTCCAACTTCTCATTTTGTGCCATATCCCTTGCATGGACTCTGCAAGCCCTATCAGAGCAAGAACAAACTGATGCTTTACGTGTTAGCTTCCCTCCACTGCAAAGGATTCTAACAACACAACTCGGCTATTTTTTTGCAAAGAATGACTTTTTAGATCTCCATTCATATCATATTGTTTGTAGCGCCCTTTTAAACATAACCCAAGCAAATCTTCCAATTCAACTTTCCCCCGAACAACTGTACTTCCACACAGAACTCTACTTTGCTTTACTTCTCAATCCAAACACCCCTTCAAACTTCCCAGTTTATCCCCTCATTGTATTTGAAGAAGAGCAATCTCCATTTCACGGCTACTGTCAACTTCAGCTCTACTTCATGCAGCTCTCGCCTGAACAATTCACCACCGATATGGCCGATCGCAAATTCAAAAAAATTGTCACTGAAGCAACAGAAAACTTCCACCCCCGAAGTGGCACCCTCTTACATGCAGCCATCCGTGCAGATAATCTCGAGCTTCTCCAAAAGATGCAGGAAATAGAGCCCCTCGGATTCCGCACCATGCTTCTCACCTTTTCTGAACATCTCGGCTATCCTATCCACGTCGCCCTTTGCTTTGCCTCTCTTGAGATTGTCGAATGGCTCACTGCACAAATGAGACCCCTCCCACCCCTTGGCGTCAGTAAAGAGAGCCCTGACGTCACAGCTCTTTCCATCACAACCATCGTTGCCAACCCCCAAGCTCCCCGTGAATATCATGGCCATTCGGCCATGAACCAAGTAATCAGTAGCCGATCTCTTCCCAAGCTCAAGTGGCTTGTCAACTATCTCGGCCCCGAGAAGGCCTTTGCCCAAACCAACACAAACCCCCACTCTGTCTACTACCCCGACTTTCTCCAGCCCCACCTTTGGGGTTCGACGCCTGAGATGATCGACTATTTCGTCACCACCTTCTACACCTCCTACAATGATCCCATAGCCTCCGACACTCCCACCACAATAGTTGAGGCGATTTCATGGGAGATTACAGATTCGACTCGCTCGGAAGAGGAGCTCATTCTCTTCATCACCACTTTACTCACCTACATCCCCGCCCACCTACACACGCCCACCCTCCTCTCACGAGTAGGTGATGGGGGGGGTGGAGGGGTGGGGTAGATGGCTACCTGCTTTTTGCACGACCTACGAGATCTCGCCCTCGACGTATTCACTTATACAGATCTTCGGGCGAGATCTCTTCGCTCGCACAAAAATTCAGGTAGCCCGCTGGCGCCTTCTCCCGGCGAACTTGCACCTGGACGGAGCCAGGCACAATTTCATCCGGGATTTAGGCCCCATCGAACATCCATTTCAACTCGCGCAATCCCGTGATGCCAGGACCCGAGCCAGCTTGCATCGCAAGTGCGAGGGTTGCGGCATCCCCATTTGAGCGCTCTACAAAATTGGCTGGCGCGGAAATACTGGCTTGTCCCTGGTGCCTGTATTTTGGATGCAGTTGGGCCCGGCCCCGTCCGGGTGCAAATGCGCCAAAAGGCTGCGCCTGGGAGGCGCCGGAGTTTTTGCCCACGCGAAGCGAACTCGCCCGAAGATCTGTATAAAGAAATACGTCGAGGGCGAGTTCGGCTCGCTTGGGAAAAAAGACGGTGCCCCTTTCCCCTCCTCTTTCACCAAACACTACCCCCTAAATATTTTATTGCATAATTTCTGGCTCCAGAGTAACATCGGGTAAATTAAAAATGGACAAGCACCATGAATAGATACCATATCTCACTACTCAGTTTATTCATCCTTACATCAACCAATGTCACCGTTGATGCCGCCAGACGCCATACCACTCAAGTCGATCAATCCATCTCCAGCGAAGTACAGGATAAAGAAGAAGCTTTCCTCGTCAGACGCATTGCAGAATTCTGGAAAGATCAAGACTATAAGCTTGTCAAAAGCCAAATCACCGAATTCCTGAAAAAATATCCCAATAGCCGCATGAATGACAACCTGCGCGGCATCCTAGCAGACCTCCACCTACAAGAAGACCAATACCGCGAAGCACTCAACATCTATCGCAAAATTAAAGACCGGGATATCCAGGAAAAAATCCTCATCAATAAGCTCCAATGCTATTACGAGCTGTCCGAATTCGACTCCATCATTGCAGAAGGAGAAGACTACCTGACATCGACCAGTCCAGAGATCATGAATCGGAGGAGCGAGTTCCATTTTTTGATGGCAGAAGCCTATTTTAGAACAGCAAGCGACATCCCCGATCAAAAGCAAGAGCTCTATGGCAAGGCACGCCCCCTCTATGAAGAGCTGATGGCCTCCCCATTTAGCGATCCAGCTATGTTTGCACTAGCTGAAATCTACAGACATGATGGAGAAAATCAGTCTGCTGCCAGATTGTATAGCCAGTTGGCCGAAGCGCATGGAGATAAGCGAGAAGACCTCCTCTTCCACGCTGGGCTCTCACAAGCCGCATTTGATAAGGACGCAGCCCTTGACACCTTTGCTCAAATTGTTGAGATGAACGGCGCCAAGTCCAATGATGCAGGGCTCAACCGACTGATTCTTCTTTTTCAACTTGAGCGATATGATGAAGTAGTTGAACAGCATGACCGGTTTGTTGTTTCAATGAGCGATGGAAATAAGACCTCATTTGACTACATCATCGGACGCAGCTATTACGCACTTGGAAAACACAAGCAAGCAAGTGAGTACTTGAGCCAGTACCTCAACTTTGAGATGGAAAACTCTGCTGAGTATCGCAACACGCTGCTCATGCAAATGAGCTGCGCACAAGCCGAGATGGATGAAAATCTCTACTTGTCAACCATGCAAAAGTTTAACGAGCGGTATCCAAACGACCCCGAGCTCCCACAGGCACTATTTATTCACGCATTGATGCTCAAAGATAGTGGCGATTTTGCCGGTGCCGAAAATCAGCTCGCAACGCTAATCAATGACTTCCCCAGTTTTGAAGATAACGAATCGCTCTACTTAGAGTATAGCATCACCGCACACACCAATCAACATTGGGATAAGGCACATTCTATCTTGAAGAGCTACTTGGCGCAATATAGCGATAGCCAACATGCTAAAGTAGCCTGGAAATACTTCCTCTCAAGTAGCCTCAATTTGCTTAAGGCATCAGAGACTGACCTCGACTCCCCCTACACCAAGCGGGACTTTGCCGAAGATCTGAGCCAAGTGTTGAGCGTTGAAAATGTGTTGGAAGAAGACGAGTATCGAGAGTGCAAGTTCTTGCAAGGAAAGATTGCATACGAGCTCAATAAGTACGAAGAGGCATTGAGCTACTTTGAGCAATACCTCGAAGTATTCCCAGGGGATGAGAAGAGTGCTGAACTCCACCTCTTCATCGCCCTTTGCCACCACGAATTGGGAGGTGATTTGGCTCAATTCTGCGCCCATGGAGAGCAGGCCATTTCAAGCAACCCAGATATCAAAAATCGCGCTTCACTGCATATTGAACTCTTCAATGTCTATATCTCCCGCATTGAAAAAGAGCACGATGCAGAGCTGAAGGAAGAATTTTATGATAAGGCAGCAGAAAACCTTTATCAAGCATACCTATTGAGTGAACAGCCTATCAAGCGGGAAAATCAGCTCTGGTTGGCAAACCACTATTTTAACCGATTGAAGGAGCCTGCAAGCCTTTATGAAGTGGAATATTTCACCCATGAAGTAGACGATGCTACCTCATTTGAAAGATCATATGAAATCTTTGCCAGTGTCTTGTTATCTAATGAGACCCAAAGACTCGACAGGATTGATTACCAGCAGACCTACTATGAATGGGAAGTGTTAAAACTTGCCCATTTAATGGGGCGCAAGTCAAACCTCAATCAGAAAATTGTCCTCTTGCGCGATTTGATTGAGCAGCAAAATAAGCATAGCAGTTGGGACTGGAAATTGCGCAAAGAAGCACTACTTGAGCTTGCAAAAGCGTATGAAAGTGCGCGGGATGTCGAAAATGCCTATGAGACCTTCCACTTTGTCGCCTCCCAGTTTAGAGATCAATCGAGCTTTGCCAGTGAGTATGCTACCCTTCATTCAGGTAGACTTCGATTTGACTTGATGCGCACAGAAGAAAAAGTTGAGTCCAATCAAGAAGTAGTGGGGATTCTGAATGATCTAAAAGAATTGCAGATTAAGAAAAATGTGGTGAGTGAGCCCATCCACTTGGAAGCATCGCTTGAATATGCCTGGATTCGCACCCACTTGACCGGTATACAAGATCAACCTGCTCGCTATATTTTCTTCCTCGAGCGAATCAAAGAAGATTATAACAACAGCGATGATCCCATTGTCCAAAACTACATCTCATCCATGGCAGATGATCAAGATAAGCAACTTCTTTTTGATACCTACATGCGCTTTTTAGATGCTGAGATGTTGCGAGCTAAGGCAAAAATTGAGATGAATAACGACCACATCGCCCTCTCTGAGGAGTATAACAGTAAGGCGTTAGATGTGCTTGCCGACTTCAAAGATAAGGAGTATGTCACTCACTATCTCCATAACCGGATTGCGGGGAGTATAGATGCGATTAACCGACAAAACCTCTATTAGTCGCCTGCCTAACCTCCTGCTCATGTTATGTTGTCCCCTTGCTTGCTATGCAAGCTTTGGGGATATCGACCTTGAGCAGGATGACTCAATCGCCCGTGAGGTGATTGAGAAGGGAATTGAAACGCTCCCCTATGAGCCGCCAGCCCAAACGCTAAAGCTTGGAAGGGATGCTCAAACAGAGCTCCTTGATGCGCCAAGTCACCCCCATCCCCCCATTTCTTTTAATGAAGAAATCTACCCACAAGCTTTGCCCGCGCGGCAAGTGAAGCGGGGCCCCCTCTATCCCCTTATGCAAACCATTTCAAGAGGGCTAAAGTTTCTCTCAGCTGCCATACTCGACCCCATCATCCGAACAACTGAGGTGACTCCCTCAAGCGAAACCCCACCACCAGCAAGCTATGATGACCAAGAACTCTTTCTTGAACTCGGCACCACCTTCTACCCCACCCTCCTCGATGCCCTTGTGCATGCAGGATTAGAGCCGAGAGATGAGCTCGCAGCTCTCACTACCGATGAAGCCTCATCCCTTGTTGAAGGGAGCATACCGCGCCACGCCCCTACCCACATGATCAAGGAGCTGGGGGGGAATATCCAACTACCACATGTTGAGTTCCAAACAATCGCAGTAGACTCGGTGCACCTCGATGAGATGCAACCACTCAATGATCAAGTCCCAATGCAACATCACACGTTTATGGATGAACAGAGCGAAGAGGCAGAGAAAGTTGAGTTAATTTTTGATCCCCCCTTCCATCTCGGGAAAATAATTGGGCAGCTCAAGCAAGCAATCCTTGCAAGTGCCATCCAAAGCCTCATCCCCGACCCCCAATTGGCTATGGAGCAGGTGGCTTTGAAGCGGGAAATTACAACTACCCCTCCCCAATCAACACCCTATATCGACCAACTCACCCTGCCTAGCACAATCTATGGAAAAGAAACAAGCGCTTATGAAAATGAAGTCAACAATGACTTTGCAATGGAAATGGTATGGGGAAACCGGGATCCCACGCTTGTTGGCACCCTATCATTTGCACCGCCTGAGCTCGCAAAAAAACGGCTTACCCCCCCTATGGGATTCTACGCTCAAACATTTAAGCGGCTCGACTCAATCACCATGGCTCAGCCTGTGCGTGCAAGCCGGCCCATGATGCAGCCAAACCGTTTTCAGACAGGCACCCAAGCACTCTACACCTTCTACCTAACCGATATTGAACTGACTGATGGGCTCAAGTATTATGAGTTAGAAATTCCCCTCAACTCACTCCGCATTCGCAACCATTTCCAGACGGCCCTCGCCTGGAGCGATAGTCCTTTTGATGTCACCATGGAAAAGGGGACCAACCAACACTTTGTCCCATCAACCCTTGCGAGAAATTCCCATCAAAATCTCGCCCTTGTGATGGATCAGCACGGCCCGTTATTTGATGCCCACGCCGCCCTACATGCAGATCCCTTTGTTTTTGAAATGCATGCAATCGCTACCCAGCCAACTGTCGATCCGCTCGATCAGCCAGAGCAGAGCTTTCCCCTCCGCAATCGCTTCCCTAGCCTACAGACAATGGGCAAATTCCAACTGGAAAATAGCACAAGCCAAATCCAACTCCCCCCATCGAATCACTCAACGCAAACCTTTGCAACCCGATCAACTCTCGTCCAACCGATGAGTGGGACAAAAACCTTCACATTCCTCACCTCTTCAACCAACCATCTTGCCTCTCGAGCCCCCCTCTCCAAGCAAGCAAATGATCAGCTTCTCCCCCATCTAGCCATTTCCCCTTCCGACCCCAAAATATTGGAGATGGAAAATCCACGCCGCCTCATTGGGCTTGAGAATACCCACTATCGAGCAAGTTGGAAAGCGATCACCCTGAACATTGTCCCAGAAACGCGAAAAGTCCAAACCTATGCCCGAGGGAAAACTCCTGCCAACCTCACCCTCCACCCCCAATTTGGATACATCAACGAGCAAGGGTTGGAAATTGCCCTCCACCCCTTCAAGGCAGAGCCCCCATCTCTGTTTGAAATGGAAGATGACCTCACCTATCCTACAATTGTGATGGCACAATCTCCCTATCATGGGATCGAAAATGCTCGCGAAGCAGCCTCCTTCCAATCAGGAACATTTGGAATCTTTGACTATGGTCTAAGCGATGTTAGCTTAGCTCACGCCTTACACCAGGTAAAACTTGAAGAAAACCTCTATGGCCATCTCGCCATGACACAAGAGTCTTTCCTCTCCCCCCCAACACAAGTGGAATTAGAATTGGGGGCAGATGAGTTTATTGACCAGCTCCTTACCAATCACCCTTTTGGCCTCAACGACTGGAATCGAGAGATCACCCTTAGCCCGCCAATTGGAGCCGAACTCAACCCCTCTACCCTCACAACAATGGCTATAGGTAGCTTCTTCCCAACCTACCTTGCCGGCGTGCCTCAAGATCCATTCAAATACGATCCCAACTGTGATCCCTCCCATCAGATGACCTTCTCAAGCCTCCTTCCCATCTTGCTCAAGGAAAATCAGAGGATGTCGAGCTTTTTCAACGTACGTGAAGAGGCAAAAGATCAAAACCGCCAAACCCGAATGACCACCTACCAACTTGCCCACCTGGCAAGCCTCGAAGACCTAGGAACAACAACACTAGAAGATCAGCTCAAACTCTCCCTTGAAGAACACGGACAATTTATCGACGGGAACCGCACCATCTCCATCTCCCTCAAAGCAAGTGATTTAGCCGACCTTGCTCCTATTAAACAAAACTTCTACTTCGTCATCGACCGGAAGACACTCTACGAAGAGAAGAAACTACAAGCCGTTCAGCGGGCTGTCCGCATCAGCATGGCACAGATGACTCCCAACACCACCTTCAACCTCTTTCTCTCTGACCAAGATGTCATTCCTCTCCGCGACCAATCCAACGCAGTTGACCCACACCTCCGGCGTGAGGCTCAAGCCTTCCTCGCTCACCTTCCCCCCACCTATGCCGTCGGAAGCACCAATGTGAACAAAATGCTCACCCAAATCGCTCCCTACATGAGTGTAAATGAAGGGCTTCACACCGTCGTCTTCCTCTCTGATGGTCACCACATCGCCTTCAATGAAGCCAAACGCTCCAAAAAAATTGACCAATTCTTCGGCGATCGCCTCACCGTCTGCAGCCTAGGCGTCGGCCCCGACCACAACCGCGATCCCCTCCGCTCCCTTGCCAAAAGCTATAGCGGCATGCACGTCAGCGCCTCCAATATGGGTGCTCTCCCCCGCAAACTCGCTACCCTCGTCCACAAGCTGGCCCAGCCCATCGCCTCCAACCTCCAATTTGCCATCATGGATGAGGATTCCAACCTCATCCCCCTCCTCTCCAACAAGCGTACCCGCCACCTTTACCTAGGCCGACCCATCACGCTCACTCTCGCGCCCACTTCCCAAAAAGAGATTACGCTCATGGTGCAGGGGCAGCGTTCCACCACTGAGTACATCCACTTCATAAACCGCCTCCAGCCATAAGGGTCCCCCCTTAAAAAAAAGGGGAAAGGAAGGGCGAGCTCGTTTTTTCGGGCCCTTCACCCGATCTGCCCCTCCGGGGTATCCGCACGTACTACTGGAGGGGGTCAGGCTGCAAAGTGCAGCGAAAAATCCAACCTCGTCTGAGGGGGTCTCCTGCTGGCTTTTGCAACCGCCACTGGCGGCACAAAATCCGCATAGGAGTACCCGCCTCAGATTCCCCACTAATATATA
>JAJACM010000021.1 GCA_022601545.1 Chlamydiia bacterium
CGGGGTATCCGTACATACGACCGAAGGGGCAGATAGTGCAAAGGGCCCGAAAAAACGAGCTCGCCCTTCCTTTTATGAAACTTCTTATAAAGGGAAAGGGTTGGGTTTTGAGGCTACGGAACCCTCAGCCATAGCCCTAAAACCCAACCCAAAGATCTATGAACAAATATTGACTACCAAGAGGAGCGCTGCTTTTTCTGCTGCTGCTTCTGCTGGTACTTGTTGTTATTGTACTTGTTCTTGTTTTGCATCATATCGTCATCATTCATCGGAGCAGTCTGCTTATGATCGTCTTCCATCATCTTGTTGACTGACTTGTGAGGTGCGATGTCATGGTTGTGATAGTCATCTGCTACTTGCTGTCGCTCATCGTCGTTGAGTGTATTCATGTAGACTTGCTTGTGCTTATCGCCCATTTGATCATAGGCTTCTTTTTGATCGTCAGGGAGTTCGGATGGATTTTTCTTCTTCTGATTGTTCATATTTTTGCTTTGCATGTTGTCACTGGAGTTACCCCAGCGGCTTGAGCCTGCAGCAACTATTTGATGCTGGCCTCGTCCCACTTTAGAGTTGGATTTGTGGTAGTTCGCGGGTGGAACGGCTGCGACGGATTGATGAGTGGCAACTTTGTTATTTTTGAAAGATTCGGCAAGTGTTGGTCGCTTCTGGGTGGCTGTGTGCTTTCGGCTTGCTATGGCTTCTTCCCTTGCATCCTTACTCATTGAAGCGCGAGATGCGCGCGCATCAATTTGTACCTTAGGTGCTTTCGGGGCTTTTGCCACTGGCTCTTTTTTAGGCGTTGCTGGTCTAGCACTACGCGATGAGACTGTCGTTGCGACTTTTGGCGTTGCCACCTTTGGCTCTTTCTTTGCTTTTTTCATCATTCCAATCACTGAGCCTTTCTGACTGGGCTGGGCTTTTGCAACTTTCTGGTGGCGAGCAAAATTTCCTTTTGGACTCAATTTGGGTCTTGCAGTGACTTGTGTTTGGGCCACTTTTTTATCAGATACTGTCGCCATTGCAACTGATTCTGTCTTAGTAAGTGAGAAGCGGTGGTTCTTGATCATTCCACCAACTAGAGCAATCCCAACAACAACTGGAACGCTCATAAACATGACTTTTTTATTCATAGATCCCCCGAGGGCTTTAATATTGTTCAGCTTTCTTTAATAATATTGCTTAATTAAACTAAACCATTTATTTAACTTTTATTTTCATCCGTTAACTATTAGCAACTTAATTAGCGGTTTTCAATCAGAGTTTGACTCCCTTCTTTCTAGGAAATGGCTTTCCAGAATTCAATTATTTCCTTATTATGGGGTTGGAGGTAGGTCATGAGCGAGCGCCCACTGGAGTGCAGCCAGTGTCAAAAGGAAGCAAACATTGAGTTTCGGCAAGTGAGTAATGGCCAGATCAGCCGCATCCGCTGCTGTAAGGAGTGCCCTATTCTGAAGCAGAGACTCTTTCAGACAGGTGAGGTTGGCAAAACTTTTGAGGGGAATGCCCCCCATTTAGCTTGTGAAGGGTGTCATACCACCCTGCAAGATGTCTTAACAGGTGAAGGGCTTGGATGTGTCGATTGCTACCGGGTGTTTGAGGAGGCAATCCTCAGTGATCTGCTCGATCAGGATCGGTTGCCAGCGCGACTAAAAGATGGAATTGGACAGACTCTCCATGTGGGAAGCGGCCCAGATAAGGGACTAACAGGTGACCTATCGGAAAAGATCTACGGGCTCAACTGCCAGCTCAAAGAGGCTCTTGAGACAGAAAACTACGAGGACGCAGCGAGCTTGCGCGATCAAATTCAATCGATGATGGATAATCCAGATGAGTGAACCAAATCCCCTTAATGGCCCGATTTTCCAACATAACCCTTGGGCCCACTCCTCAGATGATATCCACCTCTCCACTCAGGTGCAGATTCGGCGCAATATCGCCCCCTTTAAGTTTTCTAAAGCTCTCACCCAAATCGAACGGGGACAAGTGTTCTCCTCAATTGCAAGTGGCATCTTGCAAGCAGCTTCGATTGCCCAGTCAGCGGCCCTCTCAGGGGATCAGTTCCCTATGGAGGATAAAGAATTACTCTATGAGCGATTTCTCCTTACCGAAAGCTTTGAGAAACTCGATGTAGGCAAGGGCTTTGTGGTCGATGGTCAATTGCCATTTCTTGCGCTGATCAATTTTGAAGACCACATCGCACTGATATTAAACCAAGGAACAGACCCGTTAGAGAAGACCTATCGGGACCTCAGAGAGGTTGAGACCCATTTAGGTGAAAGTCTCCACTTTTCTTTCAGCCCCAAGCTGGGGTATTTAACAGCTGATCCCAAAAACTGTGGGACAGGATTGATTGTCCGCGCCTATCTCCACCTCCCCACCCTCGTACAAACAGGCTCTCTGACCGAGATGATGACCGATCTCGACTCCAATCTTCAATTGAGCGGCATCCTTAAGCCCGACGAATTCTTGGCCAATATGGTGATCGTTGAAAATCGGTACCGACTAGGTGTCACAGAAGAGCAAATTCTAAAAAGCATCGAAACTGCAACTGCCAAACTGGTCGAACAAGAAAAGCAGATGCGCGAGGAGATGCCTCAAGAAAGTGTCACCCTCTTAAAAGATAAGGTTTCACGTGCTTACGCCGTGCTTGCCCACTCCTATCAAATTGAAACACCTGAGTGTTTATCAGCACTATCACTTTTTGAGTTAGGGAAAGCACTCCGCTGGATTGAAGGAGGAGGAGATATGCATTTTAGTGATCTCTTTTTCAACATCCGTCGAGCCCACTTCAATAAGCTTTGTGGCCCGACCCCCCTTGACGAGCTCCCGATGAAACGGGCAGAATTCCTCCACCATCGCCTAAAAGAGACAAAGCTTAAGATATAGCAAACCACGCACCCTTTACAATATCGCGTAAATCGGGATATTGAGCCGTCCACCCCATTACTCGTTCTGCTTTGCGCGCATCGCTCACAGCTCGAACGGCATCTCCTTCCCGCCGTGCCACAACCTCAATTGGCAGTTTTTTCCCCGTCACCTTCTCAACCACACCAATCACATCATACACCGAGTGCTCCCGTCCCGTTCCCAAGTTGAATAGCTCATACCGAACCTCAGACTTTTCGAGAAACTCTAAGCCAACTACATGAGCCCTTGCAATATCGCGCACATCGACATAATCGCGAAGACCAGTTCCATCGTGGGTGTCGTAGTCATCGCCGAATACCTGCAATTTTCCCTCTCCAGTCAACGCCACGCGTAAACATTCAGCAATTAAATGATGCGCTCGGTCGAGATCAGGCGCCAATCCATTGACTGGATCCCCACCCGCTACATTGAAAAAGCGGAAGACAGTAGCGTGCAAACCGCTCAAACGGCAACACTCCTCAATTGCCTGCTCACACATCCACTTCCCCTTGCCATAAGGACTAATCGGATTGGGAGGATCAGTTTCTGCATACCGCTCCTTCTCCCCACCCCCATAAAGGGCTGATGTGCTTGAGAAAATCAGCCGATTCACCCCATGCTCATTCATCACATCGAGCAGGTTTAAAGTGGTCCCCACATTATTCCAGTAGTAAAGAGCCGGTTCCTTGACCGAATCGCCCACATTGACAAGGGCGGCCAAATGGATCACCCCATCCACCTTCTCCTGATCAAACACCTGCCTCAAAAAATGACGATCCCCTAGATCCCCATGAAAGAATGGAAATCCCAACCGATCGATATCAGGGCTTTTCCGATTGTCAATAACAAGAGGAGAGTGCCCAGCATCGCAGAGTGCCACGCACACCTGCTTACCAATAAAACCTGCTCCGCCCGTCACTAAAACTCTCATCCCCCACCCTATACCCGATAATCCCCCACCAAGCAAGCCATATTTATCTTTACAACATCTTAATTATCTGTATACTTCTTCGCGTACATACCAGGAGGACACACATGCGTATCACATCATCTGAAATAGAACTCAACTGCACCCGCGAGCAAGCATGGGATGCACTAGTCAATACAGCAGATTGGCCATATTGGAAAACCACAGCAGAGATTACTTTAACAGAGCCCCTTGCTAAAGACTCAGTCTATATAGATGCCTCTGTGGTCCCGTTTTTATTCTCCACACACCGCGTCACTGAGTTTGCAGAAAAAGAAGTCTTTGCCACTACCCGCCACTTGTTCTGCACCAGCTTTGAAACAACTCGAATCACCTTAAGCGAAGTCTCCCCAACCGTTACAAAAGTAACCGCCACCCTAGAAATGGTCGGGCCTATGGCCATCGCCTCACGCTACGGACTACTGAGTGTCAAAAGACCTATTCTCCTATCCATGCTTAAAAACTTCGAATCAACCCTTGGAAAAACACAATAGTCTAAAAACCAGGCAAAGGATCCCCTATGCAAATCGCCACCCAATCCCTCACCGTCAACTCCACCCTTGCTGAAACATGGGAAAACCTCACAAATACCAGCCAGTGGAGCAAATGGAAAACCGGCACCATTCACCAAATGGAAGCTCCCCTTGCCGAAGGAGCCACCTTTACCATCCCAGCCACCCCCATGCTCTTTACCCAAAGACGCATCTCAGAATATGCCCAAAACGAACACTTCACCACCATCCGCCCCCTCCTATGCCAAACCTGGACCCAACTCACCCACCAAGTAGAGAAAGTGACCGATGAGCAAACGAAAGTGACCCTTACCCTCACCGCCCATGGCCCCTTTGCCTATCCCCTCTCCTACTGCACAGCCACCATGTCTGAATCTGCCCTCCGCCAGAAGCTCACCGCCTTTGGAGCCACCTTCAAAAAGGAAAGCTAGCCCCCAAATCCTCTTTTTCAAAATTGGTTACAATACAAGTAAATAAACCCAATGAAAAAGAGGAATTAATATGTACAACCCATATACAACCGAGGACCCCGGCCTATTGGGGGCTGCGATCCAGACCCAGTTTGCCCGCTTACAAAGTGAGCTGCTAGCCCTTCGCGCCCACCTAATAGCCATGCATGGAGATGCACGGTACACCTATCAAACACACGGCATCCCACATAACGGCACCATTCGTTATGGCTCGGACGAGGCGCAACTACGCCAAAGTCCACATACTGCCGTAGGAATATGGGATAATGGAGTTGCTCATAGGTCCACCATTACCCGTCGCCCAAACCTTCATGGATTATATGGATATGACTCAGATGTTCCTGGCGATCAGTATCTTGGGCCACTTCCTCTCCCTACCGACATTGGTATAAGACGCTGGTACCCAGATGCGCATTTAGGTAATGCAAGTTTCTATGATGGGGAAGATCCATCAGACCGCATTACAAGCACTATTCCCGAATGTACTTATCGTTATCCTAGTGGGCAGACAATAAGAGGCGCTTGCCCCCACTCTACTGGGTGGTTTAGAGGAACTGATCCACATGCATTCGAAGCAGATGATGATGGGATTGGATATAGAGATGCGCTAATCGATTCTGCGATATATATGGTTTCTCAGGGCATTGGTTCAACGGTGCCTAGGGGGAAGAGAGAGGGTTTCTCAGCTGTTGAGCATGTTGGAGATGGAATTGGGTGTCCGCTTTATGATGATTGGAAGAGAGTGAATTTGGATGATATGACTCTTTGGGATAAATGGTAAGGCCGGTTGCTTGAAAAGTGACTGGTTGGGGAGTGGGCTTGCCTGCTCCTCTTTTTTTTGAGAAAATCAAATGGGTTATAATACAAGTAAATAAACCAAATGAAAAAGAGGAATTAATATGTCCTATCCATATTTAGGCGCATCTCCCGCTGAAGAGGTGCTTATGCTACGGAGCAGAATTACCCGCATACGAAATGCGCTGCATGAGTTGCAGGCACAACTAACTGATGTGCTTGGACCTTTGTCAACCCCCAATCGAAGATTCAGTGACCCAAGGTTAAACAAGACCCTTCTTTCTGAGGCAGGACCGGTTCCACTGCACCATAATTCCGTGAGAGGTTGGGATATTAGAGACAATCCAACGATCGCCACGTGGCCTACGTCCAAATGGATTAATTCTATCGGTTGTAGGAATGAGAGGTTTAGAGTAACTGATCCACATGCATTCGAAGCGGATGACCGTAGAATTGTCTATGAAGATGCACCAAGCCTTTCTGAAATGAATATTGATCCTTGGGGCATGCTGGGGGGGCCTAGGGTGGAACATTTATCCGCTGTTGAGCGTGTTGGAGATGGAATTGGGTGTCCGCTTTATGATGATTGGAAGAGAGTGAATTTGGATACTGTTTGGGATAACTGTTAAGGCCGGTTGCTTGAAAAGCGATTGGTTGGGGAGTAGGCTTACCTGCTCCTCTTTTTTTTAGGCGGCGTTTGGGGGATTTTGGAACCAGACGACGGAGTTGAAGGTGAGGGGGATGATGATTTCATGGGTGAGGTGGGAGAGGGATTGGGTGAGGAGATGGATGGAGTGGGTGTGGGTTGAGAAGATGAGGGGGGCGAAGGAGTTGGTCTCGAAGGTGGCCGATTGGATGGCGCGGGTGATAAGGGATTGATTGGCATCGAGTTGATAGAGGAGCTGGAGTGTGACTTCGGGGGTGAGGGGGGTACCGTGGGCGTGCTCGAGTTCATTGAGGCCATTATTGGGGCCTGATGTGAGGAGTTGGATATCGGTGGCTATTTTGTGGAGGGCGGTGCCGAGTTGGGTGAGGGCCGATTGGATGGGGAGCCATTGATCATGGGCTGGAAGGTAGGGGGTGGAATGGAGTTTTTGGCGGGTGAGCTTGGCAAGGGGGGTGAGGAGGCTTTTGGAGGAGATGGGGAGATGGGAGAGGGTTTCAATGAGGGCGTGGAGGGTATTTGCTGATCGGTTGAGCTGGTCGGTGTAGGATTGGAGGCGGGTAGCAAAGGGGATGGGAGCGTCATCTTGGAGGTGTTTTCGGCTCACTGTATATTGGTCTTTTAGTGTGGTTGCTTTTTCTTTGAGTTGATGATCGAGGGCATCGATGAGGGGAAAGAGTTGGGTTTTGATTTGTTCGATTGCGGCTAATTGCATGGCTGCTGCAAAGGTGATTTCTGGATCGGATTCTGGGAGTTGGAGTGTGAGGGCGTGTTGTTCTTGAATGAGGTGGGTGATCACTTCTTCAACATTGATGATTGTTGCAAGCCCCCCTTGGGCTTGGTAGGGGCTGAGGGGAAATTGCTCTTTTGGGATGCGGGCAAGGAGCTTGGTGGTCACTTGCTCGATGGCAGCGGCCTCTTCTTTTGAAAGCTCTTTATTGCGATAGGAAGAAAGAGCTTGGGCTTGGGTGAGCTGAATGAGGGCGCGAATGAGTGATTGGTCCATAGGCGGACCTTCTGGCTGGGTCTTGAGGGCATGATGGGTCTTTTCACCATAATAGAGTCGCATAGTTTCGGCTAAACATGGATCTGAATTTATTTGAACATATTTGTTGTGTCTATTTGTTCGATCTGCTTAAGGGAGGTCAAATGAAGCAGCAAACACGATTGAGAAAAAAGTCCTCCATCAAAGCCATTATCCTGTTGGGTGGTGAGGGTGAGCGGTTTGAAGATCCCCTCCCCAAACAATTTCACATGCTCTCTGGCAAGCATGTCTTTTTATATGCCCTTGAAACTTTTTGCCAAATTGCTGCTTTTGATGAAATTTTGCTCGTCTGCCACAAAGATTGGATCGACTTGGTGAAAAAAAATATCGAGTCGTTGACAGATGAGCGGGTCACTCTTTGTATTGGGGGGAAAACCAGACGGGCTTCTGTCTATAACGGGCTGCGCTCACTGGGAAATCAAACAGACTTTGTGGTGATTCACGATGGGGTGCGCCCCTTTGTCTCCCAATCGCTTATTGAAAACCATATTCTGCTGGTGCAAGAGAGTTTGGCAGTCAATACGTGCATTCAAACTTATGACACAATCAATGTCTCATCCGATGGGAAAGGGGTGAGTGAAATCCCCTCCCGCTCATCGATATATCGAGGACAAACCCCCCAAAGCTTTTGCTATCACACCCTATTTAAGGCACATGAAAAGATCTCTGATGAAGTGACCGATGATTGCAGCTTGGTCCTCAAGCTGGGCTATGAGGTTGCCATGCTCAATGGGTGTGACTCAAATATTAAGATCACCTCCCCTATTGATTTGTTTATTGCAGAGCAGCTCATCCGAATGAAATCGATCCACCTCCATATCGTCGAAGAGGATAAGCCCCTTGCTGGAAAAATCTATGTGGTGACTGGTGGGCGCGGGGGGATTGGGCGAAGGATATGCGAATCAATTGTTCATGCGGGTGGACTTCCCCTCTCCTTATCGCGTAATAAGAGCGATTTGGCAGTCGATGTGACAAATCCAAAAGAAATTAAGGAGAGCTTTGCTCAAATTGAAAAGCAATTTGGTAAAATTGATGGGCTGATCAACTGTGCGGGGCTGCTGGTCGTCTCTGAGCTGGATGCGCTGAGTGACGATGCCATTCAATCTCAGGTCGACGTCAATCTCACCGGAATGATCTACACTTGCAAATATGCTCCTCTCATTGACAATGGGCACATTATTAATATGGGCTCCTCATCGTATACAAGGGGGCGCAAGCTCTACGGGGTCTACTCCTCGACAAAAGCGGCCATTGTCAACTTTAGTCAGGGGCTTGCCGAGGAACGGGGAGATCTCAATGTCAATGTGGTGGTCCCTTCAAGAACCAATACGGCGATGCGGAAGACGAACTTTCCCAATGAGGACAATGCTCACCTGCTCGATCCGAGGCTTGTTGCCGACACTGTGTGTGAGGTGTTAAAGCGCAATCAGTTTAGTGGGAATATTGTAGAGGTGAGAAAAAATGTGGGTCCAGCAGGACTCGAACCTGCGACGTCTTCCTTAAAAGGGAAGCGCTCTACCAACTGAGCTATAGACCCACATTAGTCTATCAAATTGACCCCAAGGAGAATCGAACTCCTGTTTCCAGGATGAAAACCTGGCGTCCTAACCGCTGGACGATGGGGCCGTTGGCAATCTCTTTGTTACACTCAACTCATCTAACAAAGATGAGCATGAGTCTACCACCACTACCCCATTTTTGTAAACCCCTAAACCTTACAAAAATGGACAAAAATGGATTTTTCTATACCGTGAGAATTTCCTTCTCCTTCTCATCAAACATCCCATCGACATCCTTGCAGAATTTATCAGTTAGCTCCTGGATTTTCTTCTCCATCCGCTTCCGCTCATCTTCAGTAATCGATCCCCCATCCTGATCCCGCTTCACTTCATTATTCGAATCCCGTCGAATATTGCGGATCGATACCTTAGCTTCTTCTTTCTTCTGCTTAGCCTGCTTGACAATATCTTTTCTCATATTGGCATCAAGGGGTGGGACAGGCACTCTTACATGCTGTTTCCCTTCTACAATCGCCTGTAATTTGACGGGTGAATCTTCAATCCCCTTTGCAATCGCATGAAGGGTCTGTTGATCAAATGGGGTAATAATAATATCTCGTTCCCGCACACTCATAGTCGCTACCTGCTTGAGATTCATCATCGAGCCATACACCTCTACATTCACCCCATCGAGGATCTGCGTATTCACTCGCCCTGTGCGCAAATTGCGAAATTCATTCGACAAGTGCTCTACGGCTTCTTTCATTTTTCCTTCAACATCGGCTGTCTGTACCATATTTTTTCCTCAAACTATTCTTTCACAATCGACCGGGGACGCCCCAGTACGGCCTCAATCACCCCTTCGGGGTTGCTCATCGAGCATACCATAATGGGGATTTTATTTTCAGCACAAAGGGTAATGGCGGTCTGATCCATCACCTCAATCCCCATCTTAAGCGCCTCCAAGTAGCCAATCTCCCGAATGAGCTCAGCTCCCTCGTCCTTCATCGGATCGCTCGTATAAATTCCATCCACCTTCGTCAACTTTAAAAGAGCATCGGCCCCCATCTCACTTGCCCGCAAAGCAGCTGCTGTATCGGTTGTAAAATAGGGATTACCCGTCCCACCAGCAAAGACAACCACCTCGCCACCAGCAAGAGCATCCATCGCAGCCCCCCAATGGAAGGGCTCAGCCACCCGGTCAGAAGCTAAGGCGCTCATCACCCTCGTCTTGACCCCAATAGATGCCATCACCTGCGCCAACACCACCCCATTAATCACCGTTGCACTCATCCCCACATAATCAGCGGTCGTGCGCGGTAAATTGAATGAGTCGGTAAAAGCTGCTCCCCGAAAGATATTGCCACCCCCAATGACCAGCCCCACTTCCACGCCCAAATCTCGAATGGAGCCAATCACTTTGCCAATCGCCAAGCACGCCTCAGCATCCACAGGACAAGGCTGATCTCCTTGACATTGGGGAGAAAGAGATTCCCCTGACAACTTCACAATGATGCGTTTGTAGGGGAGATCTTTCATCATCAATCCTGTATCACAAAAAAAAGGGGATCCTGACTAGGATCCCCCAAACTTATCACTTAGTTAGAGCCACCAGTCTGCCAGCGGATGAAAGCGCCGAGCGAAAGCTTTTTACCACTCTCTTTCGAGGCTTTTTCAATCAACTGTTGGATGGTCATGCTTGGATCACGCACATACTTCTGGCTGAGCAAGCAAACTTGCTCGCAGAAAGCACGCACTTTCCCTTCAACAATCTTCTCAACGATGTTCTCAGGCTTACCTTGCACTTGGCTGCGACCCACATCTTTTTCCCGCTCAATCACATCAGCAGGAACGCTGTCGGCATCAATATATTCTGGTGCTTCAGCCGCTACGTGCATTGCGATGTCACGTGCGAGACCTTGTTGATCAGAAGCGCCATCAATGCGAACCACACAGCAGATCTTTCCACCCATGTGGCTATACACGCCAAATGAAGTATCCTCATTCTTAGCAAACTTCTTCACCCGTGGGATCTGAATGTTTTCGCTCAAGACACTCACCACCTCTTTCCGGCGGTCATCAATGGTCATTTCGCTATTTGCTTTCGATGGGGCAGATAGAAAGGCTTCCAACTCATCCGCACTTGAGTCCAAAAATTCTTTGAGGATCTCATCGTGGAATTGTTGGAACTTATCGTTACGCACAACAAAGTCAGTCTCTGCGTTGAGCTCGATCACAACAACAGCTCCATCGCCCTCAAGCGCCTTCACCTGACCTTCATTGGCCTCGCGAGACTCTTTCTTGGCAGCAGAGGCAATCCCCTGCTTACGAAGAGCAATAACTGCCTGCTCAACATCGCCACCTGACTCTTTCAATGCTTCAACACATTTACCCATTCCAACGCCAGTAATTTCACGAACGCTCTTAATCTTATCAGGGGTTACTGTACTCATTCGGCCACCTCGTCTTCTTTATCGGCACTCACTGCCACTTTCTCGTCTTCTTTCTTATCTTTACCACTCTTGATATTCATCTCTTTTTTCTTCTTCATGATGACATCAGTCAATGCGCTCATGATGAGACGAACACATTTGATCGAGTCGTCATTTGCAGGAATTGGAAGATCGATGATATCAGGATCTGCGTTGGTATCGACAAGAGCCATGACAGGGATACCGAGCTTTCTCGCTTCAGCAACAGCAATGTGCTCTTTGGCCGGATCGATGACGAACACAAGTCCGGGAAGTTTCCGCATTGAGCGAATTCCAGAAAGGTTCTTATCGAGCTTGATGCGGCTCTTATCGAGCAAAGAAAGCTCTTTTTTATTGAGCCCTTCCCCGCCGAGGGAGATCCGTTTTTCAATTTCTTCAAGACGTTTTACAGACTGTCGAATGGTTTTTAAGTTGGTCAACATTCCACCGAGCCAACGTTCGCAGACGTAAAACTCTTCACATCCTTCAGCGAGCTCTCTCACTAAAGATTTGGCTTGTTTCTTTGTCCCAACAAAAATCACGCTCTTATTTTGAGCAATGACATCCTGTACCATTTGAACTGCCGCACGGAATTGCACCATTGTCTTAGCCAAGTCAATGATATAAATTCCATTCCGCTCACCGAAGATGAAACGCTTCATCTTTGGGTTCCAGCGCTGACTTTGGTGACCAAAGTGGGCGCCAGCTTCGAGCAGCTCCTTAATACTAATTAGATTCTCTTGCTTTTGTGACAAAATTTGTTCCTCGTTTTCTCAAATCATCTATATGATAGAATTGATTTTGTTTTTGAAAAAAGCGCCCGGTCAGAATCGAACTGACACTATAAGCTTGGAAGGCTAATGTTCTACCATTGAACCACGGGCGCATCAACTAGAGGGTGCCAGGCCCTTTTCAGGCCTAACTCCAAAATTGTTGCCCTAACGTATACAGGAATCCCCATTTTTTTATCCACAAGAAAATTCTTTTTTCTCACCAACAACTAATTTAACATTCCCCAAAAAACCTCCCCCGTGGCAAAATGCTCCCATTTTTAGGAGACTCCCATGATCGATCCAAACTCTCATCTCAAGCCTGGCAATGCCCCATCAGAATTTTTCTTTACCACCATCTCCCCACCTCCCGTCTTCTCCCGCCTGCAAGCTCACCTCCCCCCAGACTGGATGTTGCACCTCGGCGCCACCTCAAAAGCAGGCCAGGTCATGCTCCGCACCATCCTACTCGAAATGGCAAAACACCTCCACGATACCTTTTCCCTTCCCACCCCTCCACCAACCCTTGATGCATCACCCATAGCCCTTATCGGTGAGATTGGTTATTTAACCCTCCCCGCTATTTTCCACTCTAGCTCTACTGAACAAATGGCCTCTGTTCTCACTTTTGCCTCAAATTTGCCCAAGCGGGTCACAAACCAGATTGCAGCAGCCCGAGTCATCGCCTTCCTCACACATCATAAAGGTGTCGTCCCCTCTCACCATTCAGAATATGTCACAGCAGCCCTAGAACTTGTTGATCCCAGCCTGCTTGCTACTCTGATCGCAAAAGACCAGATCAGCTGCCACACCCCGATTGCACACGCACTCGGCCTCGCAGGTAGGGAAGCCAAGTTGAAAGAGCACTATCACCCAAATCCCAATTCTCCCCTTCCAGATGATTCAATCATGCGTGGCTTTATCATGGCACGAGTCGTCAATCAACCCAACACCTATTTTGCCCCCCGAGATGCAACAAAACAGGATGGGATAGGATCCCTTTTCAAACGAATGGGTGAGCTTCTCGTCGGACCTGGAAAGCGTGAGCCCTGCCAGAAGACAGAGTGCATTGCTGAAGTTTATACCCGACAAAAACGAGAGGCCCACATGTGCCAGTTAGCAAGCGAGCACCACTTTGGCCACGCCCTCTTAGTCAAATACTACGCCCATCACAATGAACAAAACAAGGTGCTCCACCACTGGCGCGAGGGAGTTGGGGAGATGTCTCACTGCCTCAATGTTCTAGAAAATCTTGTGAAGCAAGAATGTCTCTCTCGCCCCACCAACTCTCGCCCC
Organism: Chlamydiia bacterium; assembly: GCA_022601545.1. Taxonomy (GTDB): domain Bacteria; phylum Chlamydiota; class Chlamydiia; order Chlamydiales; family JAJACM01; genus JAJACM01. Next base: position 13,397 of record JAJACM010000021.1, read on the forward strand.
TACTACAGAGAATTCGAAGATCTCACCAACATGAGAGTCCCCTTTCATCTGCAGATTCTATATTTTGCAAAACAGATTGACCAAGCAGTTAACTGGATTATATGCGCGGTCGAGGTGTCGCAGCCAACTGTACCCTTAGAGATTTACTCAGCCATTATGGATGTGTTTGAACACCACGCCGCTACCAACACAATTGAGTCGGCCACTGTCGCTCTAGACTTTCATCTCCGTTTTGCCAGACGCCAGACCCCCAAAGAGCAGCAGGATCTTATTTTGTGTTTTTCCCGCCTCGGAATCATGCGTGTCCACCCATCCCCCGCAACCTTCTGCCAAGAGATTCTCAACAAAGAAATCCTCCGGGGTGATGTCAATTTCAACACAATGGTCTTAAAAGAGCTCTGCAAAGCAGGATGTGCAGATCAAGTGGCCACCTACCTATTGAAAAACCCTCTACACATTCACATCTTTGAGGTCATCTCCACACTATATGAGGAGCTTATCTTGCAAGGGCATGCAAATAGGGCCGATAAGCTCCACCCTTGTTTCCTTGGAGCAGACATGGAAACGATCCGCGAGATTGCCCTATTGCGCATTCTTAAAAAGAGATGTCCCGCATAATTGTCCTTGGCAATTTATTTGTATCTCGGTATGCTCGCGCATCCTCGAAACCCAAGGAGCATTTATGGCCCAAGTCCTTCCATCAGTAGCAAGCGCTGCGCAGTCTATCCATTATGATCTCAAACAAAAAACCGCCCGTACTCACCTCTCACTTCTTGCCCAAGAAACCAAAGACCCAGCAATTGGGATTAACCTCATTGAAACATGTGTAGATACCGTCATGCAGGTTCTTGATCCAGCTGATGTGGTTGCATTCTTTCCCGACAAAGCTCACCCCATCCACAAGCGCATTGTGATGCAACTTGCCCTAGATGGGAGAAACTCACCCCTTCACCAACTCTATGGATCAACTTTTCCCGACCGTGAGTTGATGGAACGGGCCACCCAAATTTGCCGCGTTGCAATGTCAGACACCTTTTACTTCTCAACTGCCGATTGCCAGCGAGGAACCACGTGTCAGCTATCACCCGAAGAACTCCTCAAGACCTATATCCAAACTGGAAATAGTCAGTTTATTCAACTTGCAATCACCGATTATCCACACAAACGGGAAGCCTTCACGATCCAACTTGCTCAAGCAGGGCGAACACATGAGGCCATGTTGTGCTGGATTAATACTAGAGGGGGCACACCTGAGAACCTTTTTCTAATAGCCTGCAAAGAGCTCACCATGAATCCTGAGCTAAAAACCTGTACAGCCTTATTTTTACGCACCTTCCCCAAACACCCAGGAGCTGACCTCCTACGCCTACTCAACCCCGAAACGCCTCAGGGAGAAGCCATCGATCTCGCCCTAAATATGGCCCACACCCTCTCTACAAACAAATTTGTAGCCCCTTTAGATTTTCTCAATGGCATCGCAAAGCTCTATAAGCGCTGCCGCATTGACCCTCCGATTGAGGAGCTAAAGCAAACATTTAAAGATTGGGAGCTTGACGAGGCTCATAGCCATTTCTATATTGCCTTTGCCCAACTTGGTTACTTAAGAGCCCTTGCGCCATTTTCCGACCGTACCCTTGCGGAGAAAATCCTCTCCGAACCTGCCCTTCAAGAAAACTCCGAGCTCTATCACCTACTCCTCTCCGAGCTTTGCCGGGCCAATTATCCAACCGAAGTGGCAGCAAAAATCACCACCCTGGATGAGACCATCCCAGAAAGCCTTATCGTCAACCTCCTCAGATCATTTTTAAGGACAAATAAGGGGGCCGAAGCAGATAGCTGGATCAGATCGCTCGAAAAAGTTGATTCTCAAAAACTTGCGCGTGCCCACCAGCAAGCCTTCTTTTCCGAGCTCGCGGCCAGACAATTAAAATAATTACTACTATTGTTTTGTAATTATTTTAATAGTATAATTGATGGTCGTTTAGATTCTTAGGGGGAAGAATGCAGCCAGTCACTCAATCAAGCACCTTTATCGAATTGATGCAAACTCTCGGCCCCATGCGGGAGCGAGTGATTCACTTTGTCACCCAAAATGCCCAAACTGCCCAGAATCTCGAGCTAACTTGCAAAACGATGAGAGTGTTTGTCAATGAAGGGGTAAAGGTCACCTTCAATAAACTCTTCGAGCTCTTCGGTGATGTGGTTCAACACCTTCCCGAAGGGAAACTATTCCCCGTCGCCACCCCACTGGAGGTGATTACAAGTCACCTTCGGCTCCTCTCTAATCCCGATCTATGTACTTGCGACACCATGAAAAGAACCTCTATGGCCATAGAAATGATCCGCCACCTTCCACCCGCACTTCGCCTCCAAGTTACCCACCATCTTGTCAATGGGCGACTCCCAACCCTTGTCGTCCAACTCCCTCAAATCACACACCCACGAGAACAGATGATGTTACTCCCCCAGGCTCTCAAGCATGGTAATGCTAGAGTTCTTCGCGAAGCAATTCCCGATTCTGATGGGGAAATCCATTCGGCCATTGCCATGGTTCTTGCAAGACAAGGAGATGAAGCAACCATTTGCTCGCTCTATTCAGAGCAATTAAAAGATCCTCTCGCTTCCCCTCGTTTTGTGCAAGCTCAAGCGGTTGCACGAGTGCGCAGCCAGAAAAATAGCTGCTTTCTTCCCACCAATTTGCCAGTTCTTCCAACAGGCTTCTTAACTCCCCTCTTCCAAACCTTTTTCACCTCCAAAACAGTCAAACTTTTGGACCGAGCCTGCGTTTCAACCAGACACACCAGTGAATGTGTCCAGGAGCTCGCAGCCACCTATGCCGAACAAAAAAGAGTTGAGCATCTAAGTGAGCTCAGCGATCAATATCCCGAATACTCCTCATCATATGCCGATCTACTGATCGAAGAGGGAAAATCTGCTGAAGCATTGGCTATTTGGAAAAGGGACTCGAATAATCCTAAATTTCTCTACCTGCGTGCGAGAAAAGAGCTCCGCCAGCGACCCAATGGAACCCTTGATTGCACCCGTCACTTCCTAAACACAAGTCCAGCATGTAGAGAAAAAAGCGCCCTTGCCATGCTCACCCCTCGCAATACACCCGCTAGACAAGCTGAAGCAGCAGCAGAGCTCCTTGCCCAACTCAGTGGAGATATCTATCAAGACCTCCTCTTTATGGAGGAAGTGACCACGTTTTTTGCCAGAGTTTCAGAAGATGCACCCACCCTACTTGTACAAATCCTCCATCGCAATAAAACCACACCCCAATCTGCAAAAGAGTGTTTTGAACTCTTTGCTAAACTTGGGATAGTGATCTCTGGCCAATTAACCATCACCCACTTTTTTGAAGACCCACTTTTCCTCAACCAGACCCAGGGACTATTTTTCATCTTCGACAGACTGATCAGCGAGGGATTCGAGGTGCCGCTAGCAAGACTCATCATCCGAAAACTCGAATCCCCTGAAAGGTCCAACATTCCCCGCGTCCTACCCCAACTCTTCACAGCCCTCATCCGTGGAGGAAATGGCCATCTTGTCGATCAAATCTTTGACCTCCTCCCAGAACCATTTCAATCTGCAGGAAGAGCCGCCCGAGAATACGCCTTTTTTGCCTCATGCAATGCCCTCTAATTTGACAATATCGAGTGGGGAGAGTAGAATATCCCCTTCTAAAGGAGGAAATGTATGGCGAATGTAACCGGTGCTGGCAGACAAAGCCAGGTTTTTACCTCTCAAATTCTCTCAAATGATCTGATTGGTGCATCAATTATCTCTAAGCTTGTGGGACTTTCCCGCCGCGAATTTCCCTTTGTCTCAAAGCGGTGTTTTCAACTTGTCCAGATTGTGATGGGGGAAAAAATTCATGAGGTGTGTAAAAGATTTTTTCCAGAGGCCGCCCTTACCCCTCTTGCCGCCATCGCTCCCCCACTTCCTGTGATTCGTTGGGGGATCGACCTCTTATCGAGGAGGATAGAGAAAAAACCATTTGCCCACCCCCAGTCGATTTTTTCGATGGGAATGGAACATGCACAAGACGACTTTTCTATCCGCCGGGTGATTATGAAACCCCTTATTCAAGCGCGCATTCCCCAAGTAAAGCTTTGGCTCGAATCGGATAATGCGCTATTTTCAATTCCAAACCTTCAGCCTCTTGTTTCTGAACTCGCAAAGTTCTTCCTCGCAGCAGGTGAAGATCAGTGGATTGTCGACTATTTTTCAAAGCCCCAAAGGAAAAGACACTACCTTGATTTTGCGATTGACTGCATCCTAAAAGAGTGCTTCACCCTATACCTCCTTCCTCATCCCGATGCCCCAGAAGTGGCTGATTATACGCAAGACAAACACTCACTCCCAGTAGAAAGGATGAAAAGCACATTTTATCATGGCACCCTAGAAGGGGTCGGGGCAAACATCCATAGACTCGATTATCAGCAAGTGAGTAAGCTCTTTAAACTCCTCTATCCACGTGGGCAGGCAACCTTCCTCATTGCCCGCGGGTATTGGGCAAGTTTCCAGTACGACCGACTCCTCCGAGTCCCGCCTAGCAGAAAAGGGATTTTTTCCCTCCAAATTGATGTCCTCATTGATACAGGAAAAGTGGATGAGGCAATTAAACGCATTGACCAATTTCAAGGGGATATAAGCGAGATCATGAATGCGCGCTATACAGTTGCTCAACACCTCATTGCCACCCAACACCCAAAAGCCCCCGAATGCGTAGAAACGTTCAGAGACCACTACCCCAACTCCCCCCTCGTTCAAGCCCTTGAAATCTATCAAGGACACATCACCGTGACCGATCTAATTACATTGCCAGAGCACAAAACTTTCCCCTATCCCGATCACCCCCTCACAGATGATGAGCTTGTTGCCCCGCAAAGCTTAGCCCTTGCCCACCTTTTTTCCGCAGCAGTCCCCGACACCGCCCCCCATCAACTCATTGCAGCAATTAACCAGCTCGCTTCTGCCCACAGAGGAGCCAAGCAGCTTTTCGCCAAACACATTGCCACCATCGGCCTCATCCGAGGATTAGCACATAAAGATCCTTCTCAAGATCTCAACCCCTACTATGAGATACTCATTTCAATCCTAAGGGAGATGGATGATGAAACCCTCGCCCTTGCAACGCTTTGGATCGGTCTATTGCGACTCGGCCATCTCATGCTCTGGGTGATCAACAATCCTCTTTTCAGCACCAAACTCAAACCCCACATCGCCCCCAACCTTCAAGCGATGTGCCACATTCTTCTAGAACTAAACCAGGGGGAAAAACTCAACAAACTCCAACTAGCCGGCAAGTACTTTTCCATCACCCAAGCAATCACCCCCTTCTTCCCCATTATCGATGCCCTCGACTAATACTTCCCAATCCCCTATACTCCCTATCAAAAATACGAGAAAAAAATGCCCCCCAAATATCTCTACAAAATCCTCTCCCTCGAAGCCTGGGAAAAAAGCCAAAAGCAGCCCAATCTCATCCTCCCCCCAATGGATGACGCATTCATCCACCTAGCCAAAGAAGACCAAGTCCACGCCATCCTCTCCAAATTTTGGACCAACCAGCCCCACATCGTCCTCAAACTCCGCACCGAATCCCTCCCGGGCCGCCTCGTCTACGAAACCAACCCCGGCGGCACCACCAAATACTACCATCTCTACGAAGGCCACCTCCCCCTCACTGCGGTGATTGATTCTGTCAGCTAAGACTCTTCATCTGCCAAGATGTACTTTACAGAAGGACCTTGACCCCGGCGATGGAGCTGTTTTCTCTTGAGAAGCGTATTGAGTTTTCGAGTGGCAGTGTTTCTTGATACCCCAAGATACTCCATCACCTCCGACACGCTAATTTCAGGGAGTCTTTTTGCAAGCTTTAAGATAAGCAACTCATCTGACTGATCATGTGATGGCACCCGTTTAAAGGAGAAGACCACTTTCACAAAGTCTCCCTCCTCATGAAATTCGGGCAATTGGAGACGAGCCCGCCTACAACTTTCAAACATCAACTTAATTCCCGTTCCCATCTTCTCTACTAATCCAATTTTTCGGGCAATCCTGGCTATATTTGGATTGCGAAGATAGGTGGTCCCATCTCCAAGATGATTTATATCAACTAATCCGGGAAACCCTCCGGGACTAAAGATCTCTACGCGATCTTCCCAGACAGCAATCTTTATCGCCCCGGGAATTGAGTACTTGCGGTGTATGAGTGCGTTAATGATTGATTCACGTAGAGCAATGGATGGGATAGCCGTTTCTGCTTTCAGCTTTGCACCATGGAGATGGAAAGACCTTGAAATCCAAGCCTCTACAAGACTCATGCAAGTTGTTGCCTGTAATTCGAGATTCCCATAAATCTCCTGTGTTTGAATAATGTGCCTCCCCTCGACACCTCTAAACTGAGTACAGATAACTGATGCCTCGGGAATGAACATATGAGGATCCTCACAACAATGCATCACTCCTGTGATCGTCGGAAAATAGACTTCGGGATTAGATGCTGACTGAGCAATGATCTTTTCAGCCATCAGGCGCCGCTTAGTCATCGGCCCCTCAAACACATCTTCAATCAATTCATTACTCAATATCTCAATCGGCTCATGCACCAGCTCTTCATCATAACTGACCCGCTTTGACTCCCTCATTAACTCTTCAATATACTCCTGTGTCGCCCGCCTCGTATTCGATCCCACTCGCAAATACACCCCCTTCGGCAACCCCTCTCTAAGATTAAAACACGGCTTAGTCTGTGAGGGACCGATTTGAATAATTAATACCGATACATCATTGAAATTTTTCTCGTAAATCTGTGGCACTAACGATGGACTAGTTGAGTCATATAAACTGTTGGGGAATTCATCATATACACGCTTCTTTGTTTCTTCTGAGACACCGCACACTTGTCGATCCTCATCCTCGACACCAATAATAATCCGTCCTCCAACTCCATTGGCAAATGCAATACAGGTTTTAATCAATGTATCAAATTTTGGCAGAGTTGATTTGAACTCTAGATTTTTAGATTCCCGTTCTTCAAAAAAATGTTTTGCTGCCATCTAGTACCCTCAATATCATAATTGCACCAATTGCACCAACACTACCATAATTGCACCAATTGCACCACAGATTTCTTGAGACCCCCTTATACCACTGATAGAGAGGGCTTTATGTGAATTGCACCAATTGCACCATGTTGTCGATAATTGCACCAATTGCACCACGCTACTCATAATTGCACCAATTGCACCACCGATTTTGGGTGGGGCAATTATTGGGGCAATTGGATGGGGGCGGATGGGTGCATTTCTTAATCTTTATTTTTTCAAGCGAAGTGGTTAGACTGGAGGGTGATGAATAATCTACACGCAAAAGTCAGCCGGGTGCTGAACCTCTTTTTACTTTTCTTTGTCCTTGTGGCTGTGCGGGTATGGTATTTGGGCACGGTGAAACATGAGGAACACTTGGCCCTTTCGAAGAAGCCGAAGCGGCATACGGTGGTGGAGTTATCCAACCGGGGGACGATTCGGGATCGGGACAATATTCCCTTAGCGATTAACAAGATTGAGTATAGTGTGGGGGTGGTGTATGACCCGATTCGCCGTTTGCCGAGAAGTTCGTGGGTGCGGAATGAGAAGGGTGTGAAGGAGAAGATTTTCTATCGGAAGGGGTATATTGAGAGCTTGGCGGGGTATTTGAGCGATGAGTTGGGGATTGATCCGACATTTGTTGAGGATACGATTCATGCGCGGGCATCGATTTTTCCCAATACGTTTTTTCCTTTGCGTGAGAATATTTCTGAAGAGACTTATTATAAGCTCAAGCTGGCAGAGCGGGCTTGGCCAGGATTGCAGACGCAGATCACACCGCGTCGCTTTTATCCCGAGCACAAGGTGGGATGTCATGTGTTGGGCTTTTTGGGATCGATTAGCTCGCATGAACATTTGCGCATTAAAAATGAATTGGCAACGCTGTCGAGCTTTACCCGCGATCGGGAAAATGGGCTGCCGGTACCGCTTCCGAAGGGATTTTCAAGTAGTGATGAGGTGCGGGGACGCTTGCTCGAGTTGCAGGAAAAGTCGTATACGATCAACTCTCAGGTGGGAAAAGGGGGTGTTGAGGGGCAATTTGATGAGGATTTGAGGGGGTATTCGGGTAAGCAAAAGTATGAAATTGATATTAAGGGAAACTTTTTGCGCCGATTGCCCGAGTCGTATCCACCCACTCCTGGCCGCCGGTTGCTGTTATCCATTTCTTCAGAATTGCAGGCGTTTGCTGAAGACTTGCTCGCAACAAGTGAGCAGAATCGCACGCGCAACTTTTCTAAGGCGGGGCGGGGACACGATCAGGTAAGCCCACCGTGGATTTCAGGTGGGGCTATTGTTGCGATGGTGCCCAAGACGGGTGAGGTGGTGGCGATGGCAAGCTATCCAAACTTTGACCCAAACGACTTTACTCACTATGCCAAAGATCCCAAGCGGGTGCACAAATGGCTCGAATCCAAGGAGTATATTGGATCGATTTGGGATGGGCTCGCTCCTCTTGAAAAGGATTTGCCAAAAAATCGGAAAGGGTTATCGAGTCGCTTTCTCACTTGGACTAACTATTTGGATATGGTTTTGTCCAAAGATAGTCAAGCGCGCAAAATTATTGATGGGATCCAGACGATTCAAACGGCGGTCACGCTCCAAAATCAGTTTGATTCTCTCCTCAACCTCTCGGGATCTGTCAATGCCTTTGGTTTGATCGACTACTTATTTTCCACAAAAGAGGATGCTACCCCCACTCTGCTCGGATCTGACCCAATGGCCTTTGAGAGGATGCGCCAACTGCTCGATGATGAAAAGGACCTTGTAGACGAGCTTGCCTTGGAGCTGCGAGATCACTTGAGTCGCGCGCGGCTTAACGATGACAAGCTCCTCATTCTCGATTTGTTGCGGTGTTCTGTTTCAAACCTACTTTTCAACGAGGAGTTGTTAGCAGTTGTTGGTGATGAGACGCTTGAGATGTATCGCACCCATACACATGCATTTTGTTCGGTCCAGAATGAGGTGAGACACATCGTCCACGCACGCTTTGAATCCCAAGAGTTTCCCAAGTGGCGAAAAGAGTACTTTAAGGGGTACTTAGAGGAAAAGCGGGCAGAGGAAAAGGGAAAAAAACGGGTGCAACGCCCCTACATTGAGTATCTCAATGAAGTGAAAGAGCGCCTCTTTGAGCAATTTTTTAGCAAGTATCGCCTCGAGTTTATCAAGACTTATATCACCCGCAATGCCCCTTTTGATCTCGATCACCCCCTCTTTGGGTATTTTGCCGAATTGGTTGATCAAAGCTTTGCGCTCAACCCCACATGTTTAGTCGCCAGCAGTCGCACCACCCTCCAAAACCGACTCGATGAGATCCCTCCCTCTCACCACTATGATTATATGCGCTCTTTCCGCACATTTAAAGATCTCGATCGCCCCCTCTTTGGAAAGTATCACCTCAATTCAAGGCCGGGTAAGGTGGCGTATGAAAAAGATCTCGCTTCCCACTTCTATCCAGCAGGTGGATTCGGGTATATGCGCTCATTTGCCTATCAAGATATTGCCCCGCTTGGATCGATTTTTAAGGTGGTCACTGCAAGTGAAGCGCTCAAGCAACACCATCAACGCTCTCCTAATGGGAGTCTTAACCCCTTTTTCATCAATGATGAGTCGCCCAAATCTCCTTACCTCAAGCACGACCACGTGATTGGACATTTTGAAGATCACACGCCCATTACCCGTGTCTTTAAAGGGGGGCGTCTCCCAAAAAGTCACCGAGCGATTGGCAAGTGTGACTATTTAAAAGCGATGGAGCAGTCGAGCAATATCTACTTTTCTCTTCTCGCCTCTGAGGTGCTCGAGCAGCCCAATGATCTGGTTGAGGCGGCAAGAGCTTATGGGCTGGGGCAAAGGACGGGAATTGAACTGCCAGGAGAGGCGCGGGGACAGCTTCCAAGCGATCTCGATCAAAACAAGACAGGACTTTACGCCCTTGCGATTGGGCAACACTCACTCGTGGTCACTCCTCTTCAAACCGCCCAAATGATTGGGGCTGTTGTTAACGATGGAAAAGTGCTCAAGCCACAAATCCTCAAGCTCATTGCCAATATGGAACCAACAAAAGAGAAAAAGCCCTGGCTCAATCACGGTCGGTTCCCCTACCAAGATTATCTGAGTTTGATCGGCCTCTACTTCCCCCTCTTTACCGAAACCCGCCTGAGTGAAGAGCAGCCCTATATTAAGCGCTCACCCATTGAGATCTTGCGCAACCTCGAGCTCGATGGAGCTGTCTCCCACTACCTCCTCCATAGCCTCTACAATGTGATTAACGGGGCGGCTGGCCCCGGACGTCCCACAGTCATCCGATCGTTTTACGATCAACCTGCCTATCGGGAGCACTATAAAAAGGTGCGCCCCTCTCTAATTGGTAAAACCTCCACCGCTGAGATTCTCTATCGCCCCTGCTTAGATCGGGAGTTTAAGCCCATTCTCTGCACCCACACCTGGTTTGCGGGGATTAGCTTTCGTGAGGCGATCAACCCCGAATATGCCGATGCGTTCAAAGACCCCGAGCTTGTGGTGGTGGTCTACTTGCGCTTTGCCGACTATGGTAAAGAAGCGATCCCTATCGCCTCTGAAATCATCAATAAATGGCGTGAGATCCAAGCGGCTAAAGAAACTGAGTAGTCGTTTTATTCCAAATCGGCTATCCTAGCTCTATGCGTACACAACCCAACATATTTATTACCGGCATCTGTGGCTTTATTGGCACCCATCTCGCCCTACGCCTAGTTGAACAAGGCTATCGAGTGTTTGGCCTCGATGCGATGCTCTCTCCCCTCGCTGCTATGCGGAAAGAAAAGCTCCTTGAAAAGGATGTGACCCTCTATCCCATCGACCTAGTGGACATTTCGACCCTTCAAGAGCTCTTTGAAACCACACCTTTTTCCCACGTCATCCACCTCGCAGCCCAAGCAGGTGTGCGTGCCTCCCAAACCCACCCCGAAAAGTTTGTCCACTCGAATCTTGTTGGATTTACAGCTCTTCTCGAGTTTGTCAAACAGTTTGACATTCCCCTTCTTTATGCCTCATCCTCATCTGTTTACGGAGCGATTGAAGGGCACGCATCAAAAGAAACTGACCCCACCTCATCTCCATTGAGCTTCTATGGCTCGACGAAAAAAGCCAATGAAGTGATGGCCTACTCCTACCACAACCTCTATAATATGCGGATGTGTGGCATGCGCTTTTTCACAGTATATGGCCCAATGGGTAGACCTGACATGGCCTACTACAAGTTTGCCAACCGAATTGTAAATGATGAGCCCATCACCCTCTATGAGCCAGAAAAAATGGCAAGAGACTTCACATATATCGATGATATTATTGATGGAATTGTCAAACTACTCGATGTCCCCTTTACCTACGACATTTACAACCTCGGCAAAGGCTCTCCCGACTCACTACTTGAGATGGTCTCCCTACTTGAAACCTACCTGGAGAAAAAAGCAGACATCCGCATAGAGAAAAAGCCCGCAGGGGATGTCTACCGCACAAGCTGTGATATCACCTTTGCAAAAAAGCAGCTTAACTACCACCCAACTACTTCATTAAAAGAGGGGCTAAAGCGCTTTTGCAACTGGTATCAAACACTCCCCACAAGGGCAATCACATAGCGATCGAGCCTCACCTGCACCTCGCGGGCACGCGGCCCGAAATACCGAGAAGGTGTATAACTCACCCTTTCCTTTTCAAATCGCTCGATATATTCATTCAGATCATCCACCACAATATGAATCATCATCACTTCTTGTGAACTTTGGGGCTCACCTCTCCTTTTGCGAAGAGCAACACAAAAGTTCCCCTTAGGCGCTTGTAAAATCACCTCTTCATCTACCACTTCAACCTCTTCAAGGCCAAAGTAGCGGTGACAAAAGCGAGTCGCATCCTGCAAATTCTCCACGGCAATGGTTATTCTCCCCACTCGCACCACTCCGCCAGGCACCAAATCAGGCATCCGACTTGAGTAATTCATTTCCGGCCGCGCCTTTTCTGGGGATGAGAATCGCCCAATCACCCAATCATACAGTTTTTTCAGCATTTTCAGATTTTATTCTTAATGATACCACATCCATGAATACTAAAAACGCCAAGTCACCGCCCGATGTGTAAGTTATCAGGTTGGGGATAGAGCTCGCACTCTTTTTACTGTGTCAAAGGCTTTCTGCTGGGCATGTAATATGCGGCTAGGAGGAAGAAAGCTGAGAAAGGGAGCAGGGTGAAGAATCCGATGCTGCATTTTTCAAGGAGTGACCAGCAGGAAAGTCCGAGCATGGCTAAGCCGAGTGTAAAGTAGACGGCTCTTGAGCGAAGAATGGATTGAATCAATGACATAATCTATACCTGGTTTTTTATTGCCCAGCATAAATTATTTGACCATTTCAAGCAGCAAGTTTATTTCTTTGAGACACTTAAGATCAACACAAGGAGGGCTGCGGATAGGAATGCAGCGGTGTCATAACTGCATTCGGCAACATAGGACCAAATGCCGACAGAGAGTCCGATGGAAATGATGATGGCCATCCATCCTTTAGCATCAATTGTTTGCGGCTCTGGTTTCCTCTCCTCTTCCCTCCGCTGGCTCGATCGTCTTCGAGTCGTTCTAGCTCTATTTACTGACATAACAAACACCAACCGTTTTGTTAATTAACTATATAAATAGACCTATACCATTATAATTAAATAAAATCAATTAGGTCAGAAGCCAGAATTGTTTTCTTATTAACTCGCTCCCCTGCTTTGGCATGAGTATAGACGGCCAAAGTGGCCGCATCAAATGGGTCAAGTCCTTGAGCTAGAAGGGAGGCGATGATCCCTGTAAGGACATCACCACTTCCAGCCGTTGCCATCTTGGGTGTGCCGTAGGGAAAGAGTGTAGGTAGTGCATTGGGCTTGAGCACAAAGGTGGGTCCCCCTTTGGCTACAATCACGACTTGGTGGCGATCGGCGTAGCTTTGGGCTTGTTGCAAGAGGGTTTGCTTATCCACCTTCTCCTCAATTTTAAGCAATTGTTTGAGCTCTCCCTCATGCGGAGTGAGGATTGCCCCTTTGGGAGGAGGGGTTTGATCGAGGAACGAAAGTGCATCTGCATCAATGACGCAAGGGAGGTAGATCTCTTTAAGCACGCGAAGGGTCATCTCACGTGTGGCAGGCTCGCGCCCAATTCCAGGTCCAATATAGAGGGCTTTTGCCTTCTTGGCGGCCTGCACCAGATCATCCATGGTGGGGCGCTCTTTAGTAATCACTTCAACTGGCATTCTGGCCAGTCCCACTCCAATTCCATCGAAGGCAAAGTGGAAGCAGATGCCCACTCCCATCTGTAGGGCCGCTCGAGTCGATAGCGCGGCGGCTCCTGACATCTCTAAACTCCCCGCACATGCGATCACTCCTCCGACGCTATACTTATGGGCGCTCTTTGGTCGAGGCGGAATAGTGGGGGCCATCTCAGGCTCAAAGCAAAGGGCCTGCTTTTCAGCCCCATCCATATAGCGGGGATCGAGGCCAAACTCCACTTTTACAAGCTTGCCCACCATATCATAACCGTGTGAGAGAAAATAGCCCCACTTGTAGGCGCCAAGCGCAATGGTGAGATCTGCTCGCACTGTACTTGGGGCGACTGTTCCATCGTTCCCATTTAGCCCCGAAGGGATATCAATGGCAATGGTGGGAAGCGGGGAAGCGTTGATCTGATCAATCGCCTCTTTGATCACCCCTTCAGTCTCTCCATGAAAGCCGGTTCCCAAAATGGCGTCGACTAAGACCCCATCATCTATTAGATGATCGACTAGCCTTCCCCCTTTTGCGAGAAACTCTTCTTGGTGGCGTTGATTGAGGGGGGAACACTCTTCTTTGGGAAAGAGGGGCCAGGCGAGAACCTCATACCCCTTATCGAGGAGATACTCACCACTATTGAACCCATCTCCCCCATTATTTCCCACGCCAATAATCATCAGGACCCGCTTGGGAAGCTGATTGGTCTGGATATACTCATCAATCACTTGAGCAATATTTGCCGACGCCTCATTCATATAGGCAGCGGGATCGGCGCCCTCATCGATGCTTTTCTTTTCGATGCGCGCCATTTCTTTTGCTGTGATGACTATGGGACTCATTAATCCATTTCGTTTTTTGTGGCGCGGTTGATCAACATCTTAATCGCCTCTTGAGCACTAAGCCCTTCGTTGATTATTGCATTGACCATCTCGGTAATGGGCATCTCGATATTGTATTTGCGAGATAGCTGCATTGCTGAGATGACAGTATTTACCCCTTCAACAACCATGCCAATTTGCTTTTGGGCCTCACTTCCACTTAACCCAGCACCGAGTAATTGTCCATAGCGACAATTGCGACTATCATCAGAAAGGCATGTGACACACAAATCGCCAATTCCCGACAACCCGTTAAACGTCTCAGCCTTAGCGCCCATCGCAACTCCCAATTTGCGAATCTCATGCAATCCCCGCGTAATAAGGGCCGTTTTTGAATTCATCTGCAACTTAATTCCCTTACAAATCCCAGCCGCAATCGCAATCACATTCTTCATCGCCCCACCCACTGAGACTCCCATCACATCGTCATTGGTATACACTCTGAAATAGGAGGTGGAGTAAGCCTTCATCACCGGCTCGAGCATCTCTGAATTATATCCAGCAACAACAACCGATGAGGGCTGCTTAGCCATCACCTCTGTTGCAAGCGAGGGACCGCTGAGACAAACGAGCTGATTCTTAATCTCTTCCCCCAACACATCGGTGACAATTTGTGAGGATAAAAGCATGCTATCTTGCTCAATTCCCTTTGAAGTAACCACGATTGGACAAGTACACGTCCCAAGCTCCTTCAGCTGTCCCATGACAGAACGCAAGCCCCGAGTCGTGACACATTCCACAATCACATCAGCCCCTTCAATCGCCTCTGCCATCGAAGTGACCACCCGTACATTGCGCGCGACACGTGCGCCCGGAAAGCGGGGGTGCTCTCCCGTTGCATTGATCGATTGAACGACATCTTCTTCAATCGACCACATCACCACCTCATCTACATTTGCCGAAATGACATCTGCCTGAGCAAACGCCCAAACACCCGATCCCAACATACATACTTTCATCGCAAACTCCAGCTAATTCTGCCCCAGAGAATACCACATACCCCCTTTTTTGTGTCTAAAAAATCAAATACAATCTTTGATTTATAAAATTATCTTCTATTTCCAAAAACATATTAAAACGATAGAATATTTGCATTGGAGGAAATTATGCCTATCGATTTACCACAAGAACAAGTAAAACAAATTATTGAAAATGACCCTATGCAGGGAGAAATTTCTGCCTACCTGGCCGCCCGCGACCACTTCATGACCGACGGGGGCTCCAACTTCATGGTTGCCCGCCAGCGCCTACGCGCCGCCTATTGCGAATCGAGCATCACAAAAGAAGCAGTTAAAGAATATCTTCAAACCATTGAAAATCCTACCCTCCGCCGCATCATGAACAACCGATTTGACGAGTGGGACGCCAAAATTGCCCTTGGCCTCCTCATCAAGCGGAAGAATCCCACCCTTGACACCCAAGACTTCCTCTTTAACCTCAAGGGATTTATCGCCGACTACGGCCCATTCATGCAAAGCGAAACCTATACCCAACTCGCAAAGTCCAAAGAGGCCCTCCGCGAAGCTCTCCTTCCCGAGATCAAAGCTGAAGGGGTAGACCGGGTCATCGCCAAGTACAAAATCACTGACCCCGAACTGATCATTCGAATTCAGCACGAGTGGTCTTGGAAGGTTTAATTGGCAATCTGATCGAGATCATCCTGCGTCTTGATTGGAAAATAGCAGGTCTCTCTATCTACTTCTAGAATCTTGTAAGATTTTGCATAGGGGAAGAAGTCAAAAATGAACTTTTCTTTTTTCTCCACTTGTTTGCCATGGAGCTCCCGCTTGACTGTGTGCCAGGGGACTTGGTCCCACATGTTCGCGGCGCGGCGGATGGGTCCTGTTTGCATGACAAAGAGGTTGGGATAGCCATACCCTTGGTGCACTTGGGTGTTGGGATTGAGACCGAGGCGGTCGGTTTCAAAGTATTCGATGATTTCCACTCGATTGTCCCGCTCTGTCACAAGACCCATATTCACTTCTCCAGGCAGGAGTTTGACTTCGTAGAGGGCGAGTTCGACATGGTCAGCTGCCTCAAAAAGGGGTTGGGGGAGAAGGTGAGCGCGGGGGTTATCGACAGGGAGAAAATTCACCTTGGTGATCCCTTCATTTTCCCACTCATCGAGTATACCCGATTGGACAAAAGAGCGGTAGACATCTCCATTTCCTGCGGGCGCGTTTTCGCTTGGATCGCTTTCAATTGGGATGAGTGATTGTTGGAAGATCTGGACGTTGGGATAGCGCTTATGTTCGATGAATGCTTTGGTCTCTGCATGGTTGAAGGGGGAGGTCATGATGGCGATCTTTCCTTGATAGGGAGCGCTTGTCATTTGATCGAGGAGGTGTTCAAAGAGGGTGCGCCCATTCACTTCAACGAGTCCTTTGGGCCCATTTTTTTTGAGCCGACTCCCCATTCCGCCAGCGAGAATAATCGCTCCTACTTTTTCACCTGTCATCAATTGCCTCATAGAGTTGTTGCTTGGAAATGGCGTGCACATTTTGCTCTTCGCCCTTTAGAGCGATATGGGTCAGCTGCCGATTGGGAGAGATTACTCCCTGCTTTAATATTCCCTGATTTGTTGCGCCCCAAATGCTCACCACTTTGAGGGGAAACTGGGCGTTGAGATAGTAAGCGCAGCATAGCACGCCTGAATCGGGAGCGATGAGGACTGAGAGCTTATTTTTAATAATTGCCATCAGCTCTAAAAACCGAGTTTTCCCGCGCAGATCAATCAGACCGGGGCGGGATTGAGCCTCTTTTGGCTGGGCGCCAAAAAGGACTACGTGGTATCCCATTTCATCGATCAGATGGGTAAAGATTTCCTCCCAGACGGGAATGGAAAAGCTCCGATCCCGGTCGTAAAACTGATCGGTTTCCGTTTCCATATGAATGCCAATACACCGCTCTGGGAGGCCAAAAGGCTCTGCTAAATGGTCGAGCTCCTCTTTCCAATCGAGATGGGGAATGAGTTTATTGATCTGCCAGAGAAAGTTGTATTTAATATCGAGATGTTCGATCACATGATCAAATGGACCAAATTGATGCCAATCAATGGTTGAGAGATCACTCCCCCTCCCCCCATCAAAGGCGTGCACACTCGCTGCTCCGGGCAAAAGGGAAAACGGCTCGAGCAGTCCTTTGCGGGTAAGATAGGTCACCTTTGCCCCCGGCACTTTTGCCTTGAGGCGAAGGGTCGCGGCATACATGCTAAGTGGGATATCCCCCATCCCCCGGTTCCACACAATGCCAATCTCTTTTTTCCCTTCTCTTTGAAGAGTTTCACACAATTGATCAAAGGGCTCTTTGCGATATCGACTCAATATTTGCTTTAAAGAGGGCATAGTTCTTCCTCTTTTTGCAACATCTTCAGCATGCTCTTGACCACTTCTTGAGATGTAATCGATTTCATACACCGAAAGTCAATAGGGCATGTGCGTTTATAACAAGGTGAGCACGACACCTCCTTACAAATCACCTGATGCACCAGCCCCTTGTGGAGGGCAAATGGCCCTGTCTTAATCGGGTTGGTCGATCCAAATAGGGCAATGTGGGGCACGCGCAGCGCGCCGGCCATATGCATGGGGCCACTATCATTGGTTAAAAAGACCGAGCAGGCGTCAATCATATAGATCAACTCCCGCAGACTGGTTTTTCCCGCCAGATTGACCACACGCTCGCCCAACCCTTCGATTATTTGTTCGTTGAGCCCACTTTGCGCAGCTGTGCCAAATAGGAAAATGCGCGCTTTTTGTCGCTCTTCGAGTAACGCTTCAATCACCTCACGGAATCGCTCGGGCAGCCAACACTTGGCTTCTCCATATGCGGCACCTGGATTGATCCCAATAATCTCCTCTCCCCCACCAAACTTCTCGAGCAATTTTCTCTGTAAGGGGCGCTCCTTTTCCAAAATATGTAGGCGAGGGGGACGCAACGAGGGGTGGGCATTGCTCTTTTGCTTTGGGACTACGCGCTCAATCTCCTGCCCAACTGGAAAGGTGGTGAGCCCAAGTGCGCTATTGGTTTGTACAAATGGAGCGAGCAACTCCTGATAGGTGAGTACGAGATGTCTCTTTTCGAGTTCAGGGGGCCAATCAATCACATGGTTAAGCAATAGATTGCGCCCCCCATTTGTAAACCCCGTGCGCTTTTTCACCTTGCCATGCCAAAAGTGAAAAGTGGTGGAAAGCGAATTGGTGGTTAAGATCCCCGCATCAAACTTTTCGGCGCGCAGCACAGCAGAAAGGGGTCTTCCATCGAGACACTTGGGAAAAAGGCGGCTCTTCGAATCAATGGGAATGATCCGATGGATGTGGCCAAGGCCAAGGAGCAACTTGTCGAGTGGGGCTTTGACAACCACTGTCAACTCCCAACCTTTTAAGTCGATGGCAATCCGCTCCAACAGCGGTAGCGCCATCACAAGGTCCCCAATCCAGTTGGGCATGCGTACGATGAGTTTTTTCATTTCCCCATTAGTATATACTTGTCGAAATATAAAACAAATCATACCTTAGTAGAATGGACGAAGAAAATATCATCCTCGGAATTGATCCGGGCTCAACGGTGACTGGCTATGGTCTAATCCGCCGCATTGGACGGGGGTATGAACTCATCGACTATGGCGCGGTGCGCCCCAAATCAAAAAGCGCCATCGACCAACGGTTTCTCCACATTTTCGACGCTCTGGAGAACCTATTTGCCACCCACAAAATCTCCGCCCTCTCTGTTGAAACCCAATATGTCCACAAAAACCCACAAAGCGCAATTACCCTCGGCATGGCCCGGGGCATGGCCCTTTTAGCAGCGGCGCGCGCAGGCGTTCCCGTCTTTGAATATACCCCATCAAAAGCGAAAAAAGCGGTCACCGGCAATGGAAATGCGAGCAAAGCTCAGGTGGTGGAGATGACCAGCCTCCTCCTCAAGCTCAAAAAGCCCCCCACCCCAGAGGATGCCGCCGATGCCCTCGCGCTTGCCATGTGTCATGCCCACTACCACAAACCCATACGGAAAAAAGGATAATCATGTACGCCTATATCAAAGGAACGCTCACCCAACTCACCTCCCACTCAGCCACCCTCGATGTTCAAGGAGTGGGATATATCCTCCTCATTCCCCTCTCAGTCTACAAACAGCTCATCTCAAAAGTGGATCAAACAATCACCCTCCACACCGACTACGTCGTCCGCGAAGATTCGATCCGCCTCTTTGGCTTCCTCACCCCAAAAGAGCGGGATATCTTCATCAACATTCGCGATGTCTCAGGCATAGGACCCAAAACCGCCCTCTCCATCATCGGCCACCTCACCCTTCCCGAGCTCACCTCAGCAGTGGCCACTAAAGACATCGCCACACTCACCCGCATCCCCGGCATCGGCAAAAAGTCGGCCGAACGCCTCGCACTCGATCTCAAAGATCGCCTCCCCACCCACACCACAGCACCCACCATCGCCACGCAAATCCCCCTACTCGACGATGCGATCAGCGCCCTCATCAACCTGGGCTACCAGCCAAAATCTGCCAAAACTGCCATTGAAAAAGTGCTCGATAATCAATCATTTGACCAAACAAATGAAGGGCTTGCCACCCTCATTACCGCCGCGCTGAAGAAGATCTAATCGGCGTAAAGTGGTAAGAGCCCCGCACCTTGCTCTTGCGACACTCCTCCCCACACGCCTGATCAAGCAGCGAGTGAAAAAAGTCCTTCACATGCTTATGCTGCTTGCCGAGAAACGAATAGTGATAATCTGGATTTCCCAACACATACGCCACACCCGACCGAATGGCCGAAGGGGCACACTGATTTTCAATCAATTCATTGATATGGTGGCGCACCGAATGGCCCACATGAGGCGGCCTACCCCGTACCACAAGCCGATGCAGCTGCACCGTAAAAATAAGAGCGCTTGTCAAAAGCCCCTCAATGAGCTGAACAACGCCCATCAGCCCCTGGAAAACCCCATCGCACACGATTTCGATCATGTAGTGGTGGGTTTGGTGAGCTGTCAGTTGTGGAGTTTGCGCCATAGTCATCCTCGAAATTGATCCCCACTATTATACTACACCCCCCCAAAGATGGAAAGAGTATGATTTTTTTTAATCGGAAGGGCGAGCTCGTTTTTTCGGGCCCCCACCTAATCCTCATCCCCAAGGGCGCAGATGGCCGCAGGCTAGATGCGCCCACCCCCACCCGAAAATCGAGCGGCCTTTAGGTCGATTGATTGAAGGGGAACCCAACGCTCCCTCAGAAAAGCGTCAAGCAAATCCAAAAATATAATTAGTGGGGAATTCTAGGGATGATTTCTATGCGGATGTGGCTCTCACCGTAGGTGAGGTTCTCAGCCAGCAGAAATCGCCCTAGAACGAGCTTGGCTTTTTCGCAGCACTTTGCACTATCTGCCCCTTCGGTCGTATGTACGGATACCCCGGAGGGGCAGATCGGGTGAAGGGCCCGAAAAAACGAGCTCGCCCTTCCTCTTATCTCTCTTAACCTGCCTCTAGAAGAGGTAGGTTAGGGAGGATACTAGTGATATGAAATTGCTTGAATTCCGCCCCGTTAACGGAAACCAAATACCCACTATTAACCCCCCATTCTCATCAAAATTATACTCAATGGCAGGAGCAAGCGAGAGCTGATCAGAAGAAGGCGCCCCATTCGAGGCAACGGCTCCTGTCGAAATGACGCCAGGCGTGCCAGTAAACGAGCTATGACTTTGGTAGAAGTAGGCAAGGTCAGCGGCAAAGACCCAGACCTGTGTGAGGCTAATCTCAAAGCCGAGATCGACATTCACCTGACCGCCAACCGAGACATCTCCATTGGTCCCAACCCCACCTCCGTAGGCGTGAAAGTTGTCCACACTTGCCTTGTTGTCAGCAAAGGCATAGTTGGTGGAGAGGCGAAAGCGATAGGGGTGAACCGGCACATTCCAAAAGATCTTGGAGATGTTGAGGCCAAAAACTGTTTTGTAGACCCCACCACCCGAGCTATCAATCCCCCCTTTATTCGGGCTCAAATTGTCATACTTACCAGTGGGGAAAGTTTCACCCACAGTAAAGCGAAGGGAGGGAACGTAGGGAGTTTCTTTGAGGAGTTGAAAACCAAGGGTGACGGGCAGGTCACCAAATTCACTTGCCGACGCATTACCCTGCCAGTTGAAAATGGCCTGAGGGGTGACGGTAATATCCATCCACTCTGTCAGACCGTATTGAAAGAGGACGAGGGGGTTGACCGTATAGATATCTGTCTGATTCACCACACGCCGATTGCCGGTAAAACGGGAGTAGGCATCAGTGAGGTAGAGGTAGCCCTGAATATTCCACCGACCTTTCGGAACGGTGCTCGCCGAACCTGCAATGAGTGGACCGGTATACCAGGGGATAAACATTTTTTCTGCTTCTTCAAAGCGGGCTTGGGCAGCGGCTAGTTCTCGGTTGATCTCTTCGGGTGATTGCACCGGATCAGATTGCTCTTTCTCAATGCTCGTATGTTCTTGATCCGCAAACTCTCCATCGGCAAAGAGCCCCCCTTGCAACAGGAAAAAAAAGAGTCCGACCGCTATTTTTCGCATGAAACCTCTACACAATTTCTCCCTGTGATGATATAGAAAAATTATTGAATAGACAAGGGATTTTATCTATGGATGTGTCGCCAACAGGCCCTTCAAATCCTTCATACCAACAAGAAGTAAGAAGGGGTGCTGAGCTCTTTGAAAAGAGCTTCCACGAAATGCAAAGCTCCAAAATAGATGCTCAGAAAGAGCAGTATAAAGAGGTGATGCGCGAATCGCTCAACGTGATTCATCAAGCGGCCCGAGGGCTGATGAACGACCAAATCGAAGAGCTAAAGAATCAGCTCGCTCAAGATCTCGATGCCTACCTCAAAGACCCCTCAAGCTCCAATAGCTCAAAAGTAGAAAGTGATATTAGCCACCTAAAGCGCTATTGAATTCCGATTGGCCAGATGGGCCCCGTATACAGTTAAATAGGGGTTAGAGCGCAACCACCTCTTGTGTGTAAAGAGGAACATCTGCAGAACATCCGGTCCGCATGGCGATTTGCTCCCGAATAAACAAATGGGCACCAACCAATCCAGAACACACTTTTACTGTCTGTATATGCACCGTCTTACCCCATGAGTGCCTCTCTATCCTCTGTAGGCTACTCCTTGGCTCCACCAAATGGTAGAGGGTATCCGCCAAGCGACAAATGGTCATCCCTACAATCCGTGTAGTCCCATGTAAAAGCATAAAAATCACATCGACAACTGCAATCACGCGGTTGACAACGGGAAAAGAGTGAGGTGCCGGAACGGTTTGATCCACTTCTTCAGGCCCCTCCACTTCTTCGGGAAGCAGGGGCAGGTCGACCTGTTCTCCTTGGTTAGCCAACAACGGTAGAGGGCTTGGCAATTCGTTCTCCTCTTCTGTTTGGCAACACGAGAAGGTGGGATGTTTGAGCCAATCTCTCACCTCTGCTAACATGCCGCGCGCGCAATCAGTTTTTTCACTCGCCCACTGAGTATTAATGGGGGCTGTCCGATTGAGAATCAGACGATCTTTGAGCACTTGTCCGATGGGGATGAAACTCATCATTGTTTCTTTCATAAATGCATCAACAATCAAATAAAGATCATTACCCAAGGTGGAGCCAAGAAGGCTCAGTTGATTCTCTCTTTCTTCTCTAATTGGACGAGAATTAAAATGACAACCACTAATACCCATAAAAACAGCCTACTACCAATTAATAACCGAAATATTATACCCCATTTGGCATTAATAAATCTACCACCTTCCAACTTGTACCAAATCAGGAACTTCTGTATGATCGGCTCAATGAAATCCTACGACCAAGACAAAACGATTGCAGCCATTGCAACTCCCCCTGGGGAGGGTGGGGTGGCTATCATACGAATTTCTGGAAAAGAAGCCCTTCCCATGGCAAATCTTTTATTGATTAAAGATATTTTTGCTATCCCTTCTCACACAGCCCGCTTTGCAAAAATTTACCACCCCACCACCAAAGAGGTGGTTGATGAGGGGATTTTTCTCATCATGCGGGGGCCTAATTCATATACCGGAGAAGATGTCGTAGAGATTCATTGTCATGGGGGAGCGCTCATTTCCAAGCGGGTCTTGGAGGCCGCCTTTGCTGCCGGCGCCCATCCAGCTGCCCCCGGCGAGTTCACCTACCGCGCCTTCTGTTCGAGCAAACTCGATCTAGTCCAAGCAGAAGCGGTCCAAGCGCTCATTGGCGCAAAGAGCGAGCGGGCCCTTGCAGAAGCTGAAAAGCAACTCGATGGAAGACTCTCAATCCTAATCAAAGACCTCCAGCAATCCATTATCGATGTGACCGCCATCATCGAAGCGTGGGTCGATTATCCCGAAGAGGGGCTCGAATTTGCCTCCAATGATGAGATGCGCGAAATGCTCAACCTCATCCAAGCAAAGATGGAAACCCTCACCGACACCTTCTATGATGGGAAGCGAATCTCAAGCACCATTGGCCTTTGCCTAGCAGGCAGTCCCAATGTGGGCAAGTCCTCCCTCATGAACGCCCTAGTCGGCCATGACCGGGCCATCGTCACCCATGTCCCAGGCACCACCCGCGATCTACTCGCCGAAGAAATCCACATCAACGACCTCCTCTTTACCCTCATCGACACAGCTGGCATCCGCCAAACAAATGAAATCGTCGAAAAAGAGGGAATCAAGCGCTCCCAAAAGTCGATTCAACAAGCAGATATCATCCTCTACGTCCTCGACATCACAACGCCCCTCACCCCCGACCAGCAAGAAACCCTCGACACCCTCCCCAAAGAAAAAACCCTCCTTATCTTCAACAAGAGTGACCTTTCTCCCTCAACCAAACCCACCCTTCCATTCCCCCACCAAATCGAAGTCTCCGCCAAAACCCACACCAATATCGATACCCTCAAATCACTCATATGCACCCTTGCCCTGCAAACAGACGCAAGCGAGAAGTCCCACGTCGTGATCACCAAAGAGCGCCACTTCCTCGCCCTCAAAAAGGCCCTTTCGCTCATCGAAAAAACCCTCGACGGGTTTAACCAAAACATCTCTCCCGAATTTCTCGCCTTCGACCTCCGCACCTCTCTCAAACACCTCAGCGAAATCATCGGCCAAGACATCACCGAAGAAGTGCTCGGCTCCATCTTCTCTAAGTTTTGCGTCGGCAAATAAATTCCTTGCCATTCCTGACCTGCTTGCAGTAAACTGGTGATTTTTTCAGGAGGGTCTATGCGTAGTGGAAGAATTGTTCAGATTGACGTGTTGAGAGGGATACTCCTCTTTACGATGAGTCTCAATCATTTGGTATTGCTCCCCTTTATTTCGATTCCGACTCTCTATCAGTTTATTCTCGACTACTCATATAACGCATATGGCTACTTTTCGAATTCTGAGGGGTTTTACTTTTTGGCGGGAGTGACTGGGGGGATTGTTTATGGAAAGCGGCTCTTGAGAGGAGAATGGAGCTCTCTTTGGGAACGGATTTGGAAGCGGGTCAGGCTGATGTATTTGATGCATGCGCTTTTGATCACTCTTTTTGCGATCGGTGTCGCCCTCTTTCCCCACTACCATGCGTGTTGGAAGAAGTATCATATTCTTATTTGGGTGTGGCACAATACGCCAGGGATTCACTACTTTATCGATAATCCTTTGCCGGGCTGGTTAATGGGACTTTGTTTTCTCTACTCTCCCCCATTTATGGATATTCTCCCCCTCTATATACTGTATATGGTGCTCACTCCATGGGTGTTAAAATTGCTTGATCGGGGCAAGACTGGATGGGTGCTTGGAGGGAGTGCGGCTCTCTGGCTGGTCTGCCAGTATACCCAGCCGGGCTACTTGGAGGCCTTTTTCCACCAGTGGATTTTTACCAAGTTGGGATGGTTTGATCCCTTTGCTGTTCAGCTTCTCTTTTTTGGTGGGATGACTCTTGGCTTCCACATTGTAAAGGGGACGAAGATCCCTGTGGGACGTGTGATTGGCTTTGTTGCTCTCGTCCTTGCTTTACTCTATCCTCTTTTCAAACTGACAGGTGTTGATTTGGGAGATATTCAGCGGTTGAGCTATGATCGAGTACTTGTCTTTTCAATCAAGGCGCTATTGGCATATGCTCTCTTTCGGTTTTGGACATTCGGTCCCCTTGCCCTATTGGGACGTCACTCGCTCTATATTTTTACTTACCACGTCGCCCTCTGCTATGGGCTTGCCTCTTTGGTCACTCCTATCTCAGAATTGCCACTGGCGCTTCAACTCCTTGGACTTGGACTTTGCCTCCTTTCCCTCTTTGGCGTTGCCGCGTTTCTTGAGGCGAGAAGCAAACGAATTCAAGTGGCGAGGGCCCTTTCGTGATCAAGCCCAAGCTGGTAATGGAGATTCTCGAGCACCACTTCCCAGAGGTGCCGATTCCCCTTCACTTCGAAGACCCCTTCACTTTGTTGATTGCGGTTTTATTGTCGGCCCAATGCACAGATGAGCGGGTCAATCAGGTGACACCGGCCCTTTTCGAGCTGGCCAAAACCCCTGCCAAGATGGCGCTGTGCACTCCAGAGGCGATAGAGGCGATTATTCGCCCCTGTGGGATTGCCAAGAATAAGTCGCGCGCGATTCAGGCACTCTCAGAAAAGTTAGTGCGCGAGTTTGATAGTCAGGTGCCCAAGTCGTTTGAAGCACTCGAGTCTCTTCCCGGGGTGGGGCACAAAACGGCAAGTGTTGTGATGGCTCAAGCATTTGGCATTCCCGCCTTCCCAGTTGACACCCATATACACCGCCTTGCCAAACGGTGGGGGCTATCCAATGGAAAAAGTGTCGAGCAAACAGAAAAGGATCTTAAAAACCACTTTCCCAAAGAAAAGTGGAATAAACTCCACCTTCAATTCATTTATTTTGGAAGAACCTATTGCCCAGCGCGCGGGCATGATGAAAAAGCATGTCCAATCTGCTCACGATTGTAACGTTGCAATTCCCTGCCCCAACTGCTCAAGCACCTCAATCCGCTGCTCGGTGTGGGAGAGAATATCTCTGTCAAACTCTACCCGGCCCGGCTCAAACACGAGCACCACTGTTGACCCCCCAAACTGGAAGTAGCCCGCCTCATCCCCTTTTTTATACCGCTTATTAAATTCAGCAGTCCAAACAACTGAGCTCACATTGGTCGCTCCCACCACCACGTAAGCCATATCGCCATACTGATCTGTTTTCAACTCGGAGATAAACCGCTTATTGCGGGAAAGGGCGTGGATATTTTTTGTCAGGGCAATGGGATTGACTGAGAAATACTGCTTTCCCACCAGGCGGGGCTCGGTCAGCATTCCATCACAGGGGAAGTGGAAGCGGTGGTAATCAATGGGGGCCAGGCGACAAATCATTAGCGCTCCCCCTCGGTACTTCTCGTAGAGGGTGGGGTCTTCCCCAAGTAATTCAAAAAGGGAAAACACCTCCCCTTTTACAAAAATCCCCTCCTCTTCATTCCCCTCCCCCTCAATAAAGGGTTGAAAAGTGAGAATCCGCCCATCTGTCGGCATGACAAGCCGGGCTGATCCCAGATCAATGGGGCGCGCTTCTTCTTTGAGCTGCCGAATGAAAAAATCATTAAACGAGGTGAACTCATCGATCGGCTTGCGAAATTCGTTCGAATTGATCTGAAATTGATCGATAAACTTTCCCACTTTCCTTTTTGATCGCTTGGTTTTTTGCAGCCATCCGAAAAGGGCAGAAGTCCATTTACTCCGGGTAAACAAGGGGAGGAGGAGGCGTCTTGCCCAGCCTTGGTCATAGAGGAAGCGCAAAGCGTTCTCGCCCATCACTTGCTCGTTATGATAGCTGCTTTTTTTGCGATCAAAAATTTGAATATTATCCATTTTCCATCAAAAGGTAAATCTGCTATGCTATCAGGATAAATGATCCAGGTGATGAGAGTCAAGAATGTTAAAGCTACTTCCTAAAATATTTGGTACCGCACAAAGCCGTAAAATTGGTAAATATTCACGCATTGTCAAAAACATCAATCAATTTGAACAAACCCTTCAAAATTTAACTGATGAGGAGCTGCGAGCTAAAAAAGAAGAGCTCGTGACTCAGCTGAAAGAAGGGGCTTCTGTCGACTCTATCCTTGTTCCCGCCTACGCTCTGGTCAAAAACGTGTGCCGCCGCCTCAAGGGAAAAGAAATCCACGTTTCGGGCTACGACCAAAAGTGGGATATGGTCCCCTTCGATGTCCAGCTGATTGGTGGAATTGCCATGCACTATGGATCGATTGCCGAAATGGGCACTGGTGAGGGAAAAACCTTAACCGCCTCCCTCCCCCTCTTCCTCCACGCCTTGACAGGCAAAGGGGTCCATCTGGTCACTGTCAATGACTACCTCGCAGAAAGGGATTGCCAATGGATTGGGGAGATCTTCCGCTGGTTTGGCCTTTCGGTCAAGGCGCTCACGGGCAGCGTCCCCGTCGAAAAGCGGAAAGAGGTGTACGAAGCAGACATTGTCTATGGAACTGCCTCCGAGTTTGGATTTGACTACTTGCGCGACAACTCCATGGCCACCTCGGCAAGTGAGCAGGTGCAGCGCCAATTCTACTTTGCCATCGTCGATGAAATTGACTCTATCCTCATTGATGAGGCGAGAACCCCCCTCATTATTTCTGGCCCCACCCCCAATTCCCGCCAAATGTATGACGACCTCAAGTCCCCAGTGGCCCTCCTCGTGCGCAAACAGGTGAGTGAGTGCAAGAAGTTTGCAAGTGAGGCAGAAAAAGTATTTAAAGAGCTCGGAGTGATGGAAGAGCTCGAAGCATTTCCCAAACTCTCCAAAGAGGAAAATGCCAAACTCGAAAACGCCCTCCGAAGTCTTTGGATTGCTGCCCAGGGAATGCCCCGCAATGAAGTGCTCATGCGGGTACGGGAAAATCCCGACCTGCGCGCAAAGTATGAAGATTACGAAACCTTCCTCCATGGCGATGCCAATAAAGAAGAGCGGAGAGCAGCCCTTGCCGACCTTTTCCTCATTATTGATGAAAGAGCCAACGACTACGAGCTGACCGATAAGGGAATCGAGGCGTGGGCACAGCTTCCCGATATGCACGATGATGACTTTGTCCTTCTCGATCTGGGAGATGAGTATTCCAAGATTGACCAAGACGACCTCACAGACCAAGAGCGGATGAAGAAGAAAACCGAGCTCCGCGAGACCGACCTGCAGCAAAAAGAGAAGATGCACAACGTGCGCCAACTCTTGCGCGCCCACCTCCTCATGGAAAAAGATATCGACTACATTGTTGCAGATGGAAACATTGTCATCATCGATGAAAATACAGGCCGCCCCCAACCAGGCCGCCGCTTCTCCGATGGACTCCACCAGGCAATCGAAGCTAAAGAAGCGGTGAAGATCCAGCAAGAAACCCAAACCTATGCGACCATCACCCTCCAAAACTACTTCCGCCTCTACAAGAGGCTTGCGGGGATGACCGGTACAGCCATGACAGAAGCGGGTGAATTTAAGGAAATCTACAATCTCGACGTCCTCGACGTTCCCCCCAACCGCCCCAATATTCGCAAAGATGCCAACGACGAAGTCTACATGACTGAGCGGGAAAAATTTCAAGCCATCCTCAAAGAGGTGGTGGAAATCCACTCGCGCAAGCAGCCCATCCTCATCGGGACCGAATCAGTCGAAGCCTCTGAAAAACTCTCTCGCGTCCTCAACACAGCCCGCCTTCCCCACACGATCCTCAACGCGAAAAACCACACCAAAGAAGCCGAAATCATCTCGCAGGCAGGCCAACCTGGAGCGATTACCATTGCGACCAATATGGCCGGCCGGGGAACCGATATTAAACTGGGTGAGGGACAATCTGAAAATGGAGGACTTGCCGTCCTTGCCACCACTCGCCACGAATCACGCCGGATCGACAACCAGCTCCGCGGACGTTCAGGTCGTCAAGGAGATCCAGGCTCCTCTAAATTCTTTATCTCATTTGAAGATTCGCTCATGCGCCTTTTCACCTCTAAGCGCATCACCCAAATGCTCCAGCGATTCCGTCCACCAGAGGGAGAGCCCATTACAGCTGGCATCATCGACCGCTCCATCCGCACCGCGCAAAAACGGCTCGAAGCGCGCAACTACAGCATCCGCAAACATACACTTGAATATGACGATGTGATGAACCTCCACCGCACAGAAGTCTACAAATTCCGCAATGAAATCCTCTCATCGAAAAACCCCATCGCCACCGCCTGCGATGTGCTCGATAACTTCGCCTCCACACTCACCCACGAATACCTCTATGACCGCACCTCTGTTGAAGGATGGCGCCCCGAAGAGCTCTCAAAACAAATCATGAGCCACTTCCCCATCACCCTCAACGACTCCCTCTTTGACGATGACTACAAACCAATCAGAGAATTTGAAGAGCTCGTCTCCGACAAAGTGCTCGCCTCCTTCAAAGAAAAGCTCCAACATGAAGCGAAAATGATCGCCGCCCTCCAACAAATTTCAGGCAAAGAAATGGATCCCAAAGCGATCCTCTGCGATCTCATCCGCAACCTCCTCATCAAATCCATTGACCGACGCTGGAAAGAGCACCTCCACCTCATCGACAACCTCCGCTCCGAAGTAGGCCTCTCCACCATCGCCCAAAGGGATCCCCTCCAAGAGTTCAAACACCAAGCCTTTGAAGCCTTCCAAACCTTCACCCGCAAAGTGACAGAAGAAATGGCCCACGCCCTCTTCGCCTTTGAAATGGTGCTCCCCCAATCGCCCGAAGTGCAACAAGCGATCGAAAGAGCCCCTGCAACCGCCATTAGCTGGGAGCTCGACTAAGCCAAGCTATTCCCTACAGACTCGTCCCCACATCCCATGGAACTCGGCACATATTATACCTACCTCAATACGCTCCCTTCGGGAAAATTGCCCAAACCAGCCCAGCCCGCTGAATCATCGGGAACCCTGTAGATCAATTCTCTCCCTCTGCGATCATATCCATTCCCTACAAATTCCGGGATATTGAAGGAGCCATCTAAATCCCCACTCAAACCAGAGATTACCCTACCAGGAACATACCTCGACGAGTTCTCATTAGCCAAATCCTCTGCAGCAGCTATTTCAGCCTTCTGGCGCGGACTTAACCCACTAATCACTCTTACCTGATCATCTAATTGTCTCCAATCCCCCGCCTTGCCAGACACATGCAGCTCCCCATTAATTCCTTGTCCTCTGTGCAGTATCAAATCATCACGAGGGGGACATATAAAATATCGATTTCTACCGATGTAGTATTCTGTACATTTGGTCGGGTTGACCCGTCTATATGAAGAAGGTCCCTGGACAGTGACAGGGTGAGCTCCCCAAGTCCTATTTTGATATTCGTCTATATCGTGATCGTAATCTAAACCCCCAGAAATCGCAAGACCTGCCGCATCATCGCCAGCCCTGACAATCTGATTAAGGACCCATGGTTTCTCCAGCGTCACACCAGGAACCCTATCGCCTAATTCTCTCATTCTGTGCGCATACTCAAAATCATAGCCTTCCCTACCACGAACATCCACAGACGAGTTAACACGAATCGCTGCCTCTAAACCAGCTATCTGAGCACGTATTCGGCTAATTTGAGCCCTAATTGCTCTTATCTGAGCATTTACTTGATTTCTATCTTCCACAATTTTCTCCTATTACTATTTGTTTATGCGTGGATTAGCCCACATTTATCCCTCTCCCCCAATAATATATCCATCGCCACCAGAGGTTACCGGTGGTAATAGGTATAGTCAACCGTCCCGTCACCATCCACATCCACCCAATCTTCCATCCAAGTCGCGACTGGCCGGGCAAATTCATAGTTATAAGGCCGCATCACACTGCGTCGATACAATGCAAGCGGAGCATCCCAAGGACTATATGGCCTTTCCGATAGAGCATTAGTCGCTGGCATAAGATATCCAGCTCGCATTGCTCTACAACAGGGGCAGTCACAAACTCGTCTCTGTACGAAGTCGTCATACCCAATTTTGGTCGGGTCAAACCATCTATATTGAGAGTGTAATCTGTGAGAGTAAGGGATGGCTCCATATAGCCGTCTGTTATACTCTGCTGTGTCGGGATCGAAATCCGGATTATAAGGGTGATTGTACATAGTATTTCTCCTATTTATTCTGTTTTTCTGTTTTACCTATATTACGAAAATTAGAATTTGGACTTTGACCAGGCGTCTAAATGGATCATTTGTACAAAGACAAGGCGTTATTGAGACCAGCGCCTCGGGTATGTTCTAAGGCAAGTGGATTGCTAGTTTTTTTCAGCAATCGCAGTCACCCAGTCTGGAGGACTGGATTGCATTGGATCTGCTGGATAGGGTTTTTGAATATATTGCATCTCTACTAGATGGAATCCAGCACGCTGAAGCTCTCTTGCAAGAACCTCCTTGTCCATGATATTGTAAATCACAGGACAGATCCCTTTAGGGTCTTTGAATACCCCAGGCCACTCCATTCCCCTGGCTTTATTTTCTCTAAATGTCTCTGGGTAGAGAACATATGGGGAGAGGTTAGTGATGTAGACCCTTCCGCCCGGCCTGAGAGCAGCATAGAAGAGACCGAGTGTCCGAGCCACTTCATCCGGATACATAAAATGTAAAACACTCTCACATAAAATAGCATCAAATCTCTCCTCTCCAACTGCGCTTAGTGGCAAATCGGCAAAATTCCCTGGGAGATACTCGACATTATTAAAATCCGAATCCTCTTGAGACCATTTGGAAAAAGCCTCCTCCATCTTCTCAAGGTGGCCCAAATCCAGATCATTAGCAACTAGGAATACACCCGTTTGCACAATTTGAGACGACTTGATTCCATAGGCACATCCCACTTCCAACACCCGTAGAGAGCTCGGACTACGACACTGCTCCAAAAATGCCTCAGTCAGCTCAGTTGTGAAGCACATGGCCGACCCATTACAATTGAGTGCACAAATCCGATGTGTTTCTGGATTCATACCACCAATTCCTTGGGCATACTCATCAATTGAAATATAGGGCTTTGCAAGGACATTGGCCAAACAGCTCCACACTATCAATACAGTAATTAGAGACCAGCTTTTCATCGAAACCTACAGAATCAAAGGACAAAGTTTACCCCATCGATCTGATTCTTACAAGCCCCCAATCAACAGCATCTATTAGAAGAGGAGATATAGATGCACAAAGTGGGCTTTGGGCAATCCAAATTGCTTGAGCAATCGAATGAGCAGAGGATAAGCAGATCGTTGCATGCATGCCATGACTAACCCGCGATATCTACTACTTGTCTTCGGATCATCGATCTTGACACCCTCTAATACTTGTGCTGCCAGTTCAAACTGACCTCTTTTAGTACATTCAGTCGCTAATGTGAATTTCATGTCATCAATCGAGCCCATTTCAGTGCCAGCCCTTTGCAAAGTCTCTTTTGCTTGCTCAAAATTTCCTGAACAGAGGCATTGGTTGGCAATCGATTGAAACTCTTGGCATTTTACTGCCGCAGATCGTTGGCCGGCGGCACACTCAAGGGCTGCTGGTAGATTTCCCTTTACCACATGACCAAGGGAAATAAACGGTAAGTAGTCACTGATTGTTTCAGACCGAAGGAAAGATGTTGCCTCGGCAAATTTCCCCGCCCGAGCCAATGCTTTCCCTCGAAAAGCATTCTTCACCCCTTCTTCTAGGCTCTCTTTGCAGCTTTTATACACCTGCATTAGTTTTTTAAGCCCCCTATCATTAAAACAGAGTGGACGAAACTCGTTAAATGGCAAAGCATGAGAAGCAAAAAGAGCCCGAAAAAACTCTGCATTGTTTACATCTTTTTGCATTTCCTCGATGATTCTAAAAGCCTGATCATACTCACCCCGATAGAGCATCTCCTCACATAAGCGCCCTTTTATCTTCCCATAAGTGACTGGACCGAGAACTTTTTGATACTCCTCTACAAGGGAGGCTGCCTCTGATAAATCGACAGTATACTCAATGGCCGCCTCTAGCGCTACCCGATCAAATGAGGACGTATCACATTTTGTCCAAAAATCAAAATAAGGCCTACGCAATCCAAAACAAAATGATGTGCGCGAATGGGAGCTAAATTGACCCGCAAAATCCCCTAAAAGCCCCTTCTCACCACACCAGCAAAACAACATATTACCAAGGAGCCACAATTCACTTTCCAAGGCCTCCCTTTCGTCCGATTGCTTTTCCAACCCCTCCATTTCGACTGAGCGTTTTTTCACCAACTGCTCTGCTTCAGCAATCTCTCCCCTTTGCAAAAGAGTTGCCAGCTCCTGGTAAATCGATTGCCTATCTCTCTGTTCTGCTGGCAAACGATTAAAGAGTTGCCAGAACTCCTCTGTCTTATTTTTTGCCATTAAAACACAAAAGACCTTACTCAACTCCTCAATCTGAACTAGAGGATCAAGTTGCAAAATCGCATCAACAATGACTTCCCTCACACCCCTCAATTCACCCTCCCGATCCATTGCACTCACCGGAGATACCCCATCGGGTCCCATAGAGACACTTCCCTCTCTCACAGTTCCTTCCATTTCATGGCCGTCTATCTGAAGAAAAACCTCGTGAAGCCCTTTGCCACCCACACTCACTCGACTTGGGCTCAGCGCAAGAGATTCAAATCCCTCCATCTGCTGACCTTGACTCCCTGAGGCTGAAGAAGCCTTTTGCACTTCCAGATTGGAAGCGCCCCCCTTTTCGTCTTCTGCGCCTTCCACCCCGTCCACTCCATCCAATAGAGCGCCAGGTTGCACTGTAGTCACCCGCACACTATACACTCCGCTCATCATTCCTCCAAAAATAGTAAGCATCAATTATATCACATGATTGAAATCATTAAAATCGAATAATCATTTCTAATAATTAAAAATATAATTATCCACCATTGAGTCTGTTAACCAAACAGCACAATCCACCTGGTCAAGGAGCAGACCCTCTTAGAAAAGAGAATAGAAAAATAGGTTGCCTCTCCTCTCTATTTTAACAACACCCTCCATTAATCGCTCTGACAGATACACCTGGCCTCTTTCGATACACCTGCATGCTATCCAGAGCTTTGCAAAGCTCATAGCATCCTGACCAAAAGTTTGAGGGGAAAGCACAAGATTGAGCATTGCCACTAGAAAAGGGTGTACAAGAGCGCTTGATAAGTATTATCAGGGACTCCGTACTGATCGATCAATCGGAAAAGATAGGGATACTCTCCTTTCTGGTGACACGCTAAGCAGAGTTCGCAGAATAGGTGTTTATTCTGTTCTGTTTTAACAAACCCATTTATTAACCGATCAGAGAAATCGATCTGTCCCCTTTCGACACACATACTGGCTAGGTGGAATTTCACTTCCCAGACATTTTCTGCACTGGTAGTTGCTTGCACCTGACGTAAAGTCTCTTCGACCTCGTCCCAATTTCCTGCAACTAAACATTGAATTGCTATAGCTTGCAAATTGAGGAGTTTAGAGGGTTCATCTGGCGGACTAGATGCACATGCGAGCGCCTTTTGCAATTCTCCGTTTCGCGCAAATCCCATACAGAGATATTGAAGATGCGCCGTGCTTTCTCCTCTCTTAAGCAAGAGCTTTGCTTCGGCAAATTTTCCCAATTGTGTCAGGAGGTAGACTTGGCCCGGATTGAGTATGTCCTCGCTCACTTGCCCCTTCCAATCCTCCACCATTTTGGCAAGTCTTTGCAATACTTCCTCATCAAGAGGAAGTGGGGAAAAATGCTCTATATCTAAAAGATCATCCGAAAACAACCCTTGCAAAAAATGATCCTTATTGTTCCGATCATTCATTTGGTCGATGAGCTTGAAAGCTTGCTTATACTCTTTTCGTTTGATCATCTCAGCGCATACTAAACCTTTGAATTGGCCATGTGTGGCTCTATCAAATATCCCTTTAAACTCCTCAAGGAGAAGGGCTGTTTCAGCCAAATCAAATGTCATACCTATTGCGGCACAGCTAACCGTGTGAAATAGATCCCAGGATGAATTATAAGAAAGATCAACCTTGGAGACGAACTCAAAATATCCCCTAGACATCCCTCCTGAAGAAATGGTCTGGAATACAGAAAAAAGTTTGCGGATGTCTTCAGTCTGGAATATTGGCCCCCCTCCATCCATAGAAAATTCAGTTCCCTGTACCAAGTAATGGAAGTTTCCAGATTCAGCATACCAATACTCCAAAACTCTCTTTAGAGCCTCTGTTTCCTCCATGGCCTTTAACCCAACCTCTGTTGGATCTGCTTGCTTTTCAACTTTACAAACTGCAGCATCTATAAGAGATTGAGCTTGGTGAAATTCCCCTCTGCCTAATGCCTCTGCTAAACCTGGATAAACATTTAATCGTTCTTTTTGCTGGGCAGTTAAGCTTTCAAATAGCTGATGAAATTCCTCCCTCTTCCCCTTTGCGATCAATACACAAAAGATCTCTATAAAAAGAGGAATTTGATCTTGACTAGGGAGCTGCTTAATTGCATTGATCAATCCTGCCCGAACAACCTCCAGCTCCTCTTTTCGACTAAAGGGCTCCTGATCAACACTCGCCGATCTCTTCTGCATCGCATGAACCACTCCAACGACTTGGCCCCTTGTCTCACTGCTCCTCGATAACTCCCCTCGAGCCCCATCGACAAGCGCCCGTCGCTGATCAGCCAACTGCTCTAGTACAAATTGATGAGAATACCCCTCATCTTCTCCTGCTTGAGCCTCCAGAAGTTTCCATGCGGGAAACACATTCAGACAAATGTTTAAAACCCGCTCCCCCCTTTCCAACATCACACGTAGCTGACATCTCCTAAAAGTGCGACATGTATTGCCCGCAAACCAAAAGGCCCCACCCTCTAGGTTTAAAATAATTTCTTGCAGCAGATCTTGAGGAAGAGAGTCTTTCCCTTCCATTGGAACCAAAGACATTGTTCGTGCCTTAGCAAATTGCCCTTCAACAATTGCGCTCATCATCACTCTTACTTAAATTAAATGAGAGTAGACTCTATCACAACCGCATAATACAACACCAGTTTCTAGATGTTCAGAGGGCATTGCCCCTCACT
This sequence comes from Chlamydiia bacterium, assembly GCA_022601545.1. GTDB lineage: Bacteria > Chlamydiota > Chlamydiia > Chlamydiales > JAJACM01 > JAJACM01. The sequence continues at coordinate 49,737 of JAJACM010000021.1, forward strand.
CAGAGGAGGGGCAAGATATATGTCTTGTCTTTAGAAAAGGGTGTGGAAGAGCGTTTTCACGCTATCTGGAATCCCATGCTGCTCGATGATGCGGAACAGATAGGGATATTCCCCTTTTTGATGACAGGCTAACATGATCAAGCAGAAAAGGGTTTTATTCGCCTCCGTCTGGACAGCTCCTTCCATTAATCGCTCAGAAAAATCTACTTGCCCTCTTTTCACACACTCGAGTGCAAGACGCAGTTTCATCATCTGGGTAATATGCTCGGAAAAGGCTTCTTTTAGATGATGCAAAGTGACTTCCAACTCATCCCAATTCCTCATGAATAGACATTGATTGGCAATAGCAGAATAATTGCAAATTTTAACCTCTTGATTTGTCTGGCTCGATGCAACCTCTAGTGCCCGCTGCAACTCCCCATTCACCACATGTCCCATACTGGTATATTGGGAATGGGCCTTTCGTTTTACTCTTTCTAGAATGGGAGCTGCTTCGTCAAATTTTCCAGCCTGGGTCAAAATGTGGCCATGGCCCATATTGAGCATGCCTTCGGTCGCTTGCCCCTGCCAATTTTCAAACATTCTCACGAGTCTTTCAAATACTTTCTCATCGAGATGAAAAGGGCGAAATTCTTCGATTGGTAAAAGATAATTCGCAAATAATCCATCTAAGAAATGGTTTTTGTGCTCCTGACCTTCCATGTGATCGATGAGCTTGAATGCTTGATCATATTCTTTCCGTTTAATCATCTCAGCACACACTAGTCCTTTAATTTGGCCGTGCAAGGGTCCATCAAATATCTCTTTAAACTCCTCAAGAAGACGTGCTGTTTCAGCTAAATCAAAAGTCATTTCAATTGCTGTTTGATTGGTTGCTTGAACTAACCCCCGCATAGAATCAGCAGCAATATCCAATTTGGATAAAAACTCGAAATATCTTCTACACATCCCCAAAGAAAATAAACCGGTAAAAAGAGGGAAGAAATTAGGGTTGGACGCGGGCTGAAATACCTCTACTCCTCTTTCCCCTTGCGACCCAAACGTCTCAGTAATGTGATGGAAATTCCCAGTTTCACCACACCAATTAAACGGAATCCTCATCAGAAGATCTACTTCTTCCATAGCCGCAGGATACGCCTCTTCTCCGTTTGCACCTACTCGCTCCAGGACTTGACAGACTTCAGCTCCTATAACAGGGACTGATTCCTCATATCCCCCTCTGACCAGAGCCTCTGCTATCCTTGGGTAAGCCCTTAGTGTTTCTTTTTGCCCAGCAGCTAAGCTTTCAAATAGCAGATTCAGTTCTTCTATTTTTCCCTTTGCAATTAATACACAAAAGATCTCCTTAAAGCAAAAAAGTTGCTTAGAAGGGCTTTGTTGCTTGATCATATGGATCATTGCTGCCCGAACAACCTCCAGCTCATCTTTGCGACTAAATGCCAACCGATCAACACCCTCTGATGTTTGTCGCATCATATTGACAACACCTAACACCTGGCCTCTTGTCTCACTTGCCCTCGACAGCTCCCCTCGAGCTCCATCGACAATCGCCCGTCTCTGGTCTGCCAAATACCGAAATACCCCTTGGTGAGAGTAGCCCTCATCTGCTACTGCTTTAACCTCTGGAAGCTTCCATGCGGGAAACACATTCAGGCATATTTTCAAAACCTGCTCTCCCCTTTCCATCATCACACGTAGCTGACATCTTCGGAATGTACGACAAGTATTGCCAGTGATCCAAAACGACCCTCCTTCCAGTTTTGAAATAATCAGTTGGACTAAATCCTGGGGAAGGGACTCTTTCTGTTCCTTTCCAACCAAAAACATTGTTTGTTCTCTAGCACCTTGATCATGAGAAATTGCGCTCATTTTTCCCTCCGTAAATAAATGACCATCAATTATAACAGAAAAACGCCAATTCAACCAACAGAAAGGAATATTTATTAGATTTAAATAACGAGTGGTCAGGTACGCATCCTTCTCTTGAGCAGAACCTGAAATAAAAAAACTTCCATAATATCTCTATTAGCTTTAAAAGAAGAAATAGGTACAATGAATGTAACTATGTATTGCTTATAACGGTTCATGCAAGCAAAAGATCGTTTGAAAATGTGCCCTCAGTGTGAGGGAAATGTCAGCTTTGAGGCGAAGGTTTGTCCCTATTGCGGAACAAATCTCGAACTTGCGCAGCAACATGCGCCCGCTTCTACGCATGAAGTTTCTTCCCTCCAAGACCATCTCGAGTCGCTCTATCGCCCCCCATACATGGTAAAAACCGAAACACCCAACCGCCCCACCGAGCAAACTGAAGCCCCTCCCGAACCCGAAGCCAATCCCCAGCCTGGCCTTTTCCAGGACCAGCTCGACCTCTTCACCTACGACTCCTATGAGTCGGAAGAAGAGGCGCCCTCTGAAGAGTCCTCCTCTCCCTTTCTCAAGCAGCTGCTTCCCATCCTCCTCCTCTCCTTTGGAGCGCAACTCTTCATCCTCGCCTTTATGCTTCTTCTTTTTTCAGATCATGGGCGTGTTGTCCTTGAGTGGAAGAGTCGATATTGGCTCCTCTACCTCCTTACCTCCCTACCGGCCCTCTACTTCGGGTATATGTATTTGAAAGACGATTGATCAAAAGGCCATCTGCTTTTTGCACATAAGTGATTGTCTCGCCCTCAATGTATTCACTTATACTATTTTCGGGCGAGAAAATCCCTCATGCACAAAAACTCAGATGGCCCGCTGGCGCCTTCTCCCGGCGAATTTGCACCTGGACGGAGCCAGGCACAACTTCATCCGGGATTTAGGCCCCATCGAACCACTATATTAAACTCGTACTACTCCAACCCTCCAACGTCCGCAATTTCATTTGTGTCCATCTCGTGATGCCAGGACCCGAGCCGGCATGCGTAGCATGTGCGAGGGTTGCGGCATCCCCATTTGATCGCTCTACAAAATGGGCTAACGACAATCTGATGGCTTGTCCCAGGGGCCTGCATTTTGGATGCAGTTGGGCCCGGCTTGTCCGGGTGCAAATGCGCCAAAAGGCTGCGCCTGGGAGGTGCCGGAGTTTTTCCCCACGCGAAGCGAACTCGCCCGAAGATCTGTATAAACGAATACGTCGAGGGCGAGTTCGCTCTCGCTTGGGGGAAAAGACGGTGCCCCCACTCAACTGCATACTACCTAGGAATTAATTCCTAGGTAGAGTATGCTGGGGGCAACTGAGAGGATTGTGATGTTTGATGTTGTTGTAGTTGGAGGTGGGCCGGGAGGCTACGTGGCTGCTATTAGAGCCGCAGGTCATGGACTCAAAGTAGGACTGATTGAAAAAGAGTTTGAACGCTTGGGCGGAACATGCCTAAACGTCGGATGCATCCCCACCAAAACCCTTGTCGCTAGCGCTGAAACAATGAAAACCGTTGAAAGCGCCCTTAGCTTCGGCATTGAAGCCGGATCACCCAAAGTCCACTTCGATAAAGTGAAAGCGAGAAAGGACAGGGTGGTGAGCGAGATCCGAACTAGCCTTGAAGGACTGATCAAATCACACCAAGTGGAAATCATCTACGGCACAGCCTCATTTGTAAGCGATCGAGAGCTCTTTGTTAAAGGGCCGAATCGCAAGGTGGAGGCCAAAGCAATTATTATTGCTACGGGCAGCCGAGTCAAGCCGCTGCGAGGTGTTGAGGTGGATGGAGAGAAGGTTCACAATTCTGATACCATTTTAGAGTTAGAACGGCAGCCTCAATCGATTAGCATTGTGGGGGGTGGCTATATTGGGTGCGAATTTGCGGGAATCTTCAATGCACTTGGAACAAAGGTGACCGTAGTCGAGTTTTTGCCTGCGATTGTGCAAGCTCAGGGCAAGTCTATGAGCGAGTTTTTGACTAAGAAATTTACCGATGACGGGATTGATGTGATGACAGGCGTGGGTGTTGAAGGGGTGGACACGTCGGGAAGTGGATGCAAGGTGCAGCTCAATAATGGGGAGATGTTGGAGACCGATTTGGTCTTGGTCTCTGTGGGGCGGGACCCTGTCACCGATGGGCTGGAGCTGCATAAGGCGGGGCTTGGCACTAATGAGTGGGGCTTTATTGAAGTGGATGCGAATATGGAAACTTCGACAGGGGGCATTTATGCGATAGGAGATGTGAATGGCCGCTCGATGTTGGCCCACTCGGCTTCGTTCCAGGGGGAGCTGGCCGCCGATCGGATTGCTGGGAAGGAGGGCTTTTTAGATGAGAGCACTGTTCCTGCAGTGATCTTCACCATTCCCGAGATGGCAAGTGTGGGACTGACTCACGAGCAAGCGATCGAGGCGGGCCATAAGGTGAATGTTGGGAAGTTTCCGATGAGCGCTCTCGGCAAGGCCAAGGGGGCGGGCCATGAAGAAGGGTTTGTTGAGGTGATTGCTGAGGCGTCAACTGGAGAGATTGTGGGATGTCAGATTGTGGGGCATCATGCAAGTGACATAATTGCTGAGGTGGCTCTGGCGAAGACCAATGAGCTCACCCTCGACTGCATTGGCCATACGATTCACGCCCACCCAACTATGGCAGAAAGCATTTTGGAAGCGTGCAATATTGCAGCAGGCTGTCCTGTCCACTTTCCACCGAGTAAGAAAAAGAAGGGGTAAGATCTGATGGTTGATTTGCAGGCATTTGATACAACCCCCAAGGTGAAGAAAGCTCCCAAACTCAATAAGCTCCCTCCCAATCCGGAAGGGGAAGAAAGCGGGACCCTCGGTCGTTTTCCCAAGTGGCTCCATCGAAAGCTCCCGCCAGGGAAGGTGCTTGAATCGACCCAAGAAACGCTTAAAAAGCATCGGCTCCATACTGTATGTGAGGAGGCTAAGTGTCCCAACCAGATGGAGTGCTTTTCGAATCGAACAGCGACATTTTTGGTGCTAGGAAGTGCCTGTACGCGTAGTTGTGGCTTTTGTGACATTGATTTTGCCAAGCACCCCGCTCCCCCGGAGGCAGATGAGCCGGAGCGGATTGCGGCGACGGTGGCTGAACTGGGGCTCAAGCATGTGGTGATCACTATGGTGGCACGGGATGACCTGCCCGACAAGGGGGCTGCTCACTTGGTTGAGATTATGCAGCGGGTGCGCAACGACCATCCCACCTGTACGATTGAATTGCTCACCTCTGACTTTTTAGGCGATCATCGAGCGCTTGATCTTATATTGGAAGAAGAGCCCGAGGTATTTAATCACAACTTGGAAACAACGCGCTCTCTCACTCCAAGGGTGCGCCATACGGCAACTTATGAGCGCTCTCTTGAAGTGCTCTCTTATGTAAAGGCGAGTAAAAAGGCCCACTTTGTCAAGTCGGGGCTGATGGTGGGATTGGGTGAAACAAGTAGCGATGTGGAAGAGACTTTGAGCGATCTCCAACAGACAGGGCTTGATATTGTTACTATTGGCCAGTATTTGCAGGCGAGTGAAAAGAAATTGCGGGTGAAGGAGTTTGTCACCCCAGCCCAATTTGAAGCGTATGAGAAGTATGGCCATCAGATTGGCATCCCCCATATGTATTGTGGCCCCTTTGTCCGCTCGAGTTATAACGCAGATCTATTAACCCAAATTGCTTATCGGAAAAATAACCATGAATGATGACTTTAATGAACAGGAATGGGTTGACCACCCTCTACTCGATGCGATTTCAGCTGAGATTATTATGCAACGGGATGTCCACTTTGGTGGCGACTTTCAAGTGATGATTGACTATTATGAAAGTGATGGGGTAGGTGCAAGCCCCGACTACTCAATCGAACATATCAAATCGCTGCAGGCCCAGGAAAAAGAGTCGAAGCAAAATCTTGCCGAATCGCTCCTCCCCTCCCAAGCGCGGGAGCAGGTGGAAAAATTTCAAAAGCTCTATAGCGACCTGCGCGAGGTGTATGAGGAAAAGCATATCAACCCAGTTTCCATTGCAATGAGTGACTTAATTCTCTCTGAAGAGGAATTTCCCGAAAGTGAGATTAATACCCTTGTCGATATGGGTGAGAGAGCGGTTAAGCCGCTTGAAGATCTTATGAATAGTACGATTTTCCACGACACCCTCGCTGCGGGATATGGGATTGCTCCGAGAAGAGCAGCTTTTGTATTGGGAAAAATTGGCCATCCCTCCTCTCTCAACCTCCTTATAGGCTGTATGGGGAAAGAGGGGTATGCAATGGATGATGCCCTGATTCAGGCTATTAGTCAGTATGGAAGTGTGGCAAAGGAGCTTGTCCTCAATAAGCTCGGTTCCAAACCCATCTCCTCTGAGAATGTGAATGCGGCGATTATCGCCTCAAGTCTTCCTGAAGATGAGGAGATTGCCAAAAAGGCGCTCGAGATCTTTACAGATAAGGAGTTTATCAAAGAGCCTGTCATTTTGCAGTACTTAGTCTTTACAATGACTGCCTTGGAAGATCCAAAAGATCGGGCGCGACTTGCCAATTGTTTGGAAAACCCGGCCTATTCCAAGGACTTAAAAGATGAAATTCAGCTGGTTCTCAGAAACTAGTTAATTTGTATTGATATTCATTTATAATTATCTTATATGAACAATTACAATTAATATGCCTGCGCAAAGCATGATTGTATTGTTTATATAAGATAGCAAATGACTAAAAAGAAAAACGTTAACGCACTTTCCCGATCAGTTGGGGTTCTTATCCTCGCTGGCGGCCAAGGAAGCCGACTCTTCCCATTGAGCTCTTATCGATGTAAACCAGCGGTTCCATTTGCTGGCAAATATCGCATGATTGATGTCTCTATCTCTAACGCCCTCAACTCGGGCTTTGACAATATTTTCATCCTTTCTCAATATCTCTCGTCCACCATTAACAACTATGTTGTAGATGCTTACCCCTACCACAAGCAAGCGGGAGGGCAGATGACCATCCTCAGCCCAGAGGAGACTCTCGATAAGAAGGTGTGGTATAAGGGAAATGCCGACTCGATCCGGCAAAACATGAAGAAGATCTTTGATAATGAGTGTGAGCACTTTATCATCCTCTCAGGCGATCAGCTCTATACGATGGATCTGCATGAAATGCTCATTACAGCAAAGAAAAAAGATGCCGATCTCACAATCGCCGCCCTGCCGGTGGTGAAAAAAGATGCGATGCGCATGGGAGTCATGCAAATCGATGGCGAAATGGCGATTACCAACTTCTACGAAAAGCCCCAAACAGACGAACTACTCAATGAATTTGCCATTTCTAATACCCCTTCTGAGATCTCCTTAAAAAAAGAGGGGCGCGACTACCTCGCTTCGATGGGGATTTATATCTTTAAGCGTCAGGTGCTCTATGATTTGCTCTCGTTAGACCCGCGAGAAGACTTTGGGAAGCACTTGGTCCAAACCCAAATCAAGAGAGGAGGCACCTATGCCTACATCTTTGATGGGTATTGGGAAGATGTCGGGACCATCGGCTCATTCTACGAAGCCAACATCAATATTGCCAAGAATGCCGACTGTATTGATCTCCATAATGACAACCACCCCATCTCTTCAAAAACCTACGGCCATCCCTCTGCCCGACTGAAAAATACCAAGCTCAAAAATGCGGTCATCTGCGATGGCTCGATTATTGAAGCCGACTCGATTGAAGATAGCATTGTGGGACTTGGCTCACGCATTGGTCCTGGAACCAAGATTGCCCAATCGATCATTATGGGTAACCACGCCTCAGTGATTAACTCTCACACAAAGCCCCCCTTTTCTGAATGTCACCGCATTGGAAAAAACTGTGTCATTCGCAATGCGATTATCGATGAAAATTGTGAGATTGGGGACAATGTCACCCTCACCAATGAGAAGAAGCTCGATCACTATGATGGTGAAGGGCTCTTTGTTCGCGAAGGGGTGATTGTCTTGCGCGCGAATACAAAAATTCCCGATAACTTCCGGTTTTAGATAGCTCCAAACACCCTTTTCCTTTACCCTAATGGGTATGGCTTCTGTCTTTACTATTGCTGACCTACACCTTGCAGGTGCCATCCCCGATAAGCGGATGGATGTATTTCCCGGCTGGGAAGATTACACGCCCCGCCTCCGTCAAGGGTGGCTTGAAAAAGTGAATAGCCGAGATCTTGTCTTAATCGGCGGGGACATTTCCTGGGCACTCCATCTTGATGAAGTGCTTGTCGATCTCAATTGGATTGAATCGATGCCGGGAACCAAACTCATTCTAAAAGGCAATCACGATTTGTGGTGGAACTCAAAAAAGAAAGTCGAAGCAATCCTTCCCCCCTCCATTCATCTCCTCCAAAATGACGCCTATCATCAAGGAAGAGTCGCCATCGGCGGAACCCGTCTGTGGGATTGTGAATCGATTGACTACACCCCTCATATCAACTTTGTCCCTCCACCCAAAGGGGTTCATGTGCGGAGTGAAGAAGAGGCGCAAGGAGATAAGCAGCAATGCGAGAAAATCTTTGCCCGTGAATTGTGTCGCCTCGATGCGAGTCTTTCCCAAATGAATGCAAGTGCCGATGTGCGCATTGCCATGACCCATTACCCCCCATGCAGCTACCCACCAGCCCCCTCACCTGTCACCCCCATCCTCAAAAAGCACAACGTGGACATTTGTATTTTTGGTCACATCCATTCACTTAAGAAAGAGTTTCCAACAGAATTTGAGTTTGAAGGGATTCGCTATATTTGTGCGAGTGCAGACCACCTAGGGTTTATCCCCTATCCTGTCTGTCAGCTATAGTCTGCCCGATCTAGTCAGCCGTCTGCTTAGCGCTAAACGCCTCGCGAATGGTGATCCAATCGAGATCGGTTTGGGAAATGGCCACTTCGGGATCATACCCTACCCGAGCTGCCACCATGGCATCAACCGCTTCTCGCTTCTCCCGCTGGCCAGCAAATAAGTAATAGCTCTCGGCTAAGCGGAGCATCTCAATAAAGTCTTTTTCTGTTTCAATCTGATCAAGTGTCTGCAAGAAAAAGTCAATAAAGAGCGACTCGCCCCCTTTACTTATGACAAAATCTAAGATCTCAAAGGCCAACTCTAAATTGGGCTCTTCATCGAGAGTCTCAAACAATCGCTCAAGCATCACTCGCCCCTCTTTGGGGTCAGACTCTAAAACCAATCGAGAGGTGAGATAGTCAAACCAAGCGCGATCTTGAATATAGGGCTTGAACGCATCGATGAGCTCGGACGCCGCAGTCCGATTTTCTTTTTCAATCTGATCCCGCACAAATGAATAGATGAATTCTTCGAGATGGTGTGAAACAAAGCCGCTAATCATGGCAAACACTTGCTGCTGGCTATTGGTCTCAGCGCAATTCTCATCTAAAATATCGCCCAGCAATTCGAGTGCATCAAAGATTTTCTCCGCCACCTGCTCATCATCTAAATTTTGCTCATACCGATCGATTAGAAAGTCGAGCTCATCGCAAAAGATCGACACTGTTTGTTTTTCGGGAAGAAGCCGGCGCCAAATCTCAAAGAATAGTGGGTAGATGCGCTGCTCGATCTCTTCATCTTCTTCCTCATCGACGGCGCTCAGCGCAAGTGATTCGGGGGAGTCTGAGTCCATGGCAAATTGGATAAAGTTTTCCGCATCGATGAAAACGCCCACCTCTTCTAGTCGCGCAAAGAGTTCTTCCTCTTTCAAGGCTCGGTAATCTTCAAACACCCATGTGGGCACATGATCTGCCAGGGCAATATCTTGATTATACAGATAGTAATTGTAGTATGAACGTCCTTGACTCATCACGGCAAAATTTCCCAACATTGCAAATGAAAAAAGCCCACATGGCTTTCCTTCCTTGCATTCAAAACTGGCACACTCAACTGAGTGCACATTTAATAAACTTTTGCGTGTTGGGCTCGTCGCTATCCTGCTCGGTATTACGTATTCGTCGTTCGTTGAGCCGTGAGTCAGTTTGATTAGAAGTTCGTTCTTCTAAAAACATAGACTATAATATTTTAGACCTTATACGTCAACAATCTCCTCATACTTCAGGGGGGGGATTTTTGGCAAGGGGGAAGGATGGCCATCTGCTTTTTGCACATGCGGGATTGTCTCGCCCTCAATGTATTCACTTATACTATTTTCGGGCGAGAAAATTCCGCATGCACAAAAACTCAGATGGCCCGCTGGCGCCTTCTCCCGGCGAATTTGCACCTGGACGGAGCCAGGCACAACTTCATCCGGGATTTAGGCCCCATCGAAC